>NZ_JBMQQG010000090.1:0-3449 GCF_057362405.1 Ginsengibacter sp. | reverse complement strand
TAACCTTTCCGGGGGGCAGCAACAACTGGTGGGTATTGCAAGAGCTTTAATTGTAAGGCCAAAATTAATTTTAGCTGATGAGCCTACAGGTAATCTTAATTCAAAACAAGGGGAGGAGATCATGGAAATTTTTACTGAATTAAATAAAGAAGGCGTTACCATCGTACAGGTAACTCACTCTGAAAAAAATGCAGCGTATGGTTCACGAATTATTCACTTGCTGGACGGCCGGATAGAAAAAGAATCTTAGACAATTCGTAATTAAAAATTAAGAATTAAAAATTAAAAAAACGCTCACTACTCAACATAAAGAAGGGTGAGGCCAAATAATGAAAATGAAAACGATCTTTCTTAGTACATTTTTACTTTTAAGCTGCTTTTTTTTGCAAGCACAAAAAACGCTGACTTTAAAAGAGGCGATACAAATGGGCATTACAAACAATATTGATGTAAACAGGGCCGACCTATCAAGCCAGCAGGCACGTATTGCCATGCAACAAACAAAGCTCAGCATGCTGCCAAATGTAAATGCATCGGCTAATTATGGTATTAATTCCGGCAGAACCAATGACCCAATTACCAATGCATTTGTCAATCAAAATATTAATTCGTCCAATTATGGAATAAACGCCAACGTTACCTTATTTAATGGCCTTGCGTTGCAGAACGACATTAAGTCAAATTCATTGGCTTATGAAGCATCAAAGATGGAACTGCAGCAGTCGAAGGATAATCTTACTATCAATATTATCCTGGCTTATTTAAATGTATTAAGTGCGGAAGATTTGTTGCGAAATGCACGGCTACAGGAAGAAGCAACACGTCGCCAGGTGGATATAGACTCTTTAAAAAATGACGCCGGTTCAATTTCTCCGTCCGATTATTACACCTTAAAAGGACAATTGGCGTCTGACCAGTTAAATATTGCAGATAATATTGCATCTATTGCCGAAGCAAAGCTTTCTCTTGCACAATTACTTAATATACCTTACAGTGATAGCCTTGAAGTGGAAGCGCTTCCGGACGATGCGTTTAATAGAGATTTTGTTGCCGATCCCTCTAAAATTTATGATACGGCATTGCAACAATTTGCTCAAATAAAAGCTGTTCATTTTCGTACAGAAAGTGCGGGAAAATATGTTCGTGCTTTGCAGGGACAATTGTATCCAACATTGTATTTAAACGGAAGTATAGGAAGTAATTATTCCAGTGCCATTACCAATTCCACCCTGTTAACCAGCCAGGATGTTGCTTCTCCTGACTATGTAATTGTGAATGGTTCGCAAATTCCAGTGATGACAAAGCAAAATACTTATAGTACTGAAAAAGTTTCTTTTGGTACACAATTCAATAATAATCTTTCAAAATATATAGGACTTGGGTTATCAATCCCGATATTTAACGGAGCGCAGGCCAGGAGCCGGGTTCGCACGGCAAAAATTCAATTTAAGGTAACACAGCTTGTTGAGCAAAATACCAAAACATTATTGCAGCAGTCAATAGAAAGGGCTTATGTTAATTTCAAAAATACCTCAAATAAATATGCTATCCTGCTCGACCAGGTCAAATCATTTACTGAATCTTTTAATGCGGCGCAGGCAAAGTTTGATGCGGGCGCTATCACTTCAGATATTTATCTTATTGCAAAAAATAATTTAAACGCAACCAATATAAACCTGATTGTTTCCAAATATAATTTTGTATTGAGATCCAAGATTCTCGATTATTACAAGGGAAATTCGTTATGGTAATTTAGATGAAAGCGTTATGATTAGATGAAGGCTTTTGGAGAGTTCAACTTTTTAAAAGCTTTTTTATTGATGTGCTAATTTGAAAAACAATTTCACACCTATTGAATGTGTTGTGGCTACTGTTTTATAAAATATTCTTCAATCTCAAATATTGCAATAACATTATTGTTTTTGCATCTTTAATTTCCCCGGTTTCAATCATGTTGAGCGCATCATTAAAATCCATTTCAAGTACTTTAATGTTTTCATGTTCGTGCGCAACGCCGCCGCCTTCGTTCACTTTCATATCTTTCGAATATTCGGCAATAAAAAAATATAAAATTTCTGTCACAGAACCCGGCGACATGTACGCTTCATAAACTTTTTTTATTTCCTTTATTTTATAACCTGTTTCTTCTTCTGTTTCTCTTTTTACTGCATCTTCAGGGTTATCATTATCCAGTAATCCTGCGCAGGCTTCTATCATCATTCCTGTGTCATTGCCATTAATGTAAGTTGGCATCCTGAATTGCTCAGTTAGGATGATACTTCTTTGCTCTTTGTTATACAATAGAATCACCGCGCCATTTCCCCGGTCATATGCCTCCCTGCTTTGGGTTTGCCAGCTTCCATCTTTCTGTTGATATTCGAAATTTACTTTCTTAAGTGTATGCCAGCTTTTACAAACTATTTCTGTATTTAAAATTTTTATTGAGTCGTTCATTGTTAAGGTTTAAGGAATGAAGAATGATGGGTCAGGTATCAGCTATCAGTGCCTATTAACCACCGCCAATTGACTACTGCCTTTTTGTAAACTCATATATACTCTTTGCTGCATTCGCCGATGCATTACCGCCTTCTGATAATAATTTTTTTAATTGTTGATAGTCGGATTCCATTTTTTCTCTTTTTAAAGTATCAATTAATATTGCCTGTAACTCTTTAGTGATATTTGCTGACGTGAGCTTATCCTGTATCAACTCTTTCACCACTTCTTTATCCATAATTAAATTTACGAGGCAGATGTATTTCAGCTTTACTAATCGCCTGGCTATTTGATAAGATATGTTGCTTGCTTTATAACAAACAATTTCGGGTACGCCAAACAAAGCGGTCTCCAATGTTGCGGTTCCTGAAGTTACTAACGCCGCAGTTGCCTTCATCAATAAAGAATATGTATCGTTTGCTATTACTTCCACATTTTTATACCCGGAAAGAAACGGTTCATAAAATGAGTCGTCAACCGAGGGGGCCTTCGCTAAAATAAAATTGTAGTTTGGAAAATTCTTTGAAGCTTCGAGCATAATGGGAAGCTGGCTTTTTATTTCCTGCCTGCGGCTGCCGGGCAGCAGGGCAATTATATTTGATGTTTGTTTGATGGAGGCATGTTCTTTCTGGAAACTTTCAATAACATCTGCCAGGGGATGTCCTACATATTCAACATCATAATCACGGTCTTTAAAAAATTGCTTTTCAAAAGGAAGTATCACAATCATTTTGTCAACATACTTCTTAATGGTGTTAACCCTGCTTTCTTTCCAGGCCCATACCTGCGGTGAAATATAGAAGATGTTTTTATATTTTTTGATATGCGTCCATTTGGCCATTCTTAAATTAAAAGCAGAGTAATTGATGAGTACTACTGCATCGGGTTGGAAGCTTTCAATATCTTCTTTACAGAATGTAAAATTCTTCATGATGGCGGGAAGATTTTTAACT
>NZ_JBMQQG010000089.1:0-5778 GCF_057362405.1 Ginsengibacter sp. | reverse complement strand
CTTTCAATTTGTACTTCCATTTTTTTGTTGATGGAATAGAGAAATAATAAACCGGCGCCGATTAAAAAAGGAATGGCAGGATACACACTTACCAACATTTTTGTTCCTTGTATTGCTTCCGGCGGCTGCAAGGTGCTGTTAGGTACGTAGTGGTATAAACCCAGAATCCACGTGAGTATGGCGCCGCCAAGGCTGAGTCCTACTTTTAATCCAACCATCATAGCAGAAAAAATGATGGCGGTTGCACGGCGATTGTTTTTCCATTCACTGTAATCGGCAACGTCGGCGATCATGGCCCATAACAAAGGAATGGTTAATCCATAAAAAAAGCCATGTAAAATTTGCGATCCAAACATCAACCCAACTGATGTTGAAGGAAATAAAATGAATGCCAGGATGAACAGTGTTGATATAAATAAACATACGCCAAACACATCTCTTTTACCATATTTATCTGCGAATTTTTTTGATAATGTAATCCCAACAATCATAAAGATGATACCGCCCGCATTAAACAAACCAAAACCCGCGGATACCGGATCATCACCAAAAACATTGAGACCGATGTTGGATAGAAAATGAACAATGGGACTTACAAATTCAGTAAGGCTGGCACGGTTAACATAGTTGTTGAAGTAATAAACGTAAGACCCGCCTTTCATGGAAAGTGTTATGAAGACCAGCGTTGTAAGGACCAACATGATGATCCACGGTTTGTTCTTAAACAAATCAGTCAGATCTTCTTTCACTGTTGATTTTTCTTCTGGCTTTGGAACAATGCGTTCTCTTGTTGTAATAAAGGTAATAAGCAACATAACAGTTCCTATAATTGCCAGCCACGTCATCACCTTTTCTATTCCCTGCGATTTATCACCATGCCCGGCAGATTCTATGATCGCCAACATGAAAACCTGTACAAAAAATTGTGCAAACATCACGGCAACGAAACGATAAGAAGACAAGCTGTTGCGTTCGCCCATGTCGCCGGTAATAACGCCGCTAAGGGCGGAATAAGGAAGATTGTTTGCAGCGTAGAAGAACAACAATAAAGAGTATGTTATAACTGCATATATAACCTTTCCCTGGTAAGAAAAATGCGGCGTACTAAATGCAAGCAACGCAATAATACCGAGCGGAATGGCAGTGAATAAAATCCATGGCCGGAACTTTCCCCACCGGGAATTTGTTCTGTCGGCTAATGCGCCTATGAGGGGGTTAAAACCGAAACCAGCCACAAGCCCCACAGTAAGAATCAATATGGAAGCATGCTCCGGCTTAAGTCCATAAATATCAGTATAGAAATAAGCAAGGTAAGTTACTAACGTTTGAAATACAAGGTTTGCAGCAAAGTCACCTAGACTGTAACCAACTTTTTCAAGCACAGATAATTTTTGCGGAGCGGCGGCGAATTTACTCGCAAGGGCGGCTCCTGCTTTTTCTCCGGGTAATGATATTTCGTCTGTACTCATATAAGTTGTTTAAATTTTAGTTTTTGTATTGATTTTATTTGCCTGCAGATTTTGCCGTTGCAATAACGCTATAAAATGCCGGTTTAGGTTGAAAACTTCTATCGAATAATAAAGGGTAGTTGGTACGGCCGCGAATCGGCCAGCCATTCAACCACGATTGTCCATCATCAACGCCCCACAAAGTAACCCGGCCTACACTCTTTTTGTATTTTAAAAAAAGTTGAAACAAATCGGCATAGGCTTTGGCCTGCATTTGTGCTACAGAATCAGGTAATCCGTTTGCATATGGGTTCGTCTTTGCATTGCCAGCAGCAGTTCGATTAACATCAGCTGTTGCATTATCCCATGGATTGGGCAAAACACTTAAGTCGAGTTCAGTGAACATGACTTCAATGCCAAGGGCAGAAAATTCTTTGATGCTTTCTTCGATGTCTTTCATGGGCACCTTATCTGCCCGCCAATGGCCCTGAATTCCCACACCATCAATGCGCACACCGGCAGCCTGTATTTTTTTAATCAATGCTATAGCGCCTGCTCTTTTTTGCGGCTGTTCAATATTGTAATCGTTGTAATATAATTTTGAATGCGGAGATGCTTTTTGGGCAAGACGAAAAGCTTCGACGACATAATCATTGCCCAGTTTTTGTAAAAAGATAGAATTACGTAAGCTGCCATCTTCATTCAATGCTTCATTCACTACGTCCCATGAATATACTTTGCCGTCATAACGACCCGCAACGGTATTAATGTGATTTACAAAATATTTGCGCACGGAATCAGCATCCTGCATGTGATGCATAAAAGAAGGCAATTGGCTATGCCAGATAAGATTGTGTGCATTTACTTTTATACTATTTCTTTTCGCAAATGCAACCAGCTTATCAGCCAAATCAAAATTATATGTATCCCAGCCGGGTTGTATAATCTCCGCTTTCATGATATTTTCCGGCGTAACGGCATTGAATTGCTGTTTAATTAATCTGTCTGCTGCGGTATCTTTTTCTTCAATTTCACGAGTATTAATGGCAGTGCCAATAAGAAAATCATTCCTGAATATTTCTTTTAAAGAAGGCACTGATGTGTTCTGTGCAACAATTGTTTGTGCATTTACAAACATGGCAAACAACAATAGGGTTGCTGCATAAAAGTTGAGTGGCATTTTTTTTATCATGGATTAATTTTTTTGTTTGAGTATGGTTTCCTGCGGACCAAGATAACTTTGTTTGAGTCCGCCGAAATCGAGAATTATTTTTTGCAGAATAACTGCCGGGCTTATCATCCAATATTTAACAACGTGTTTTCCTTTTTTACCTATTGAATGATCCGTCGTTTTGACGATGATATCATTTGCCACCCATTGGTTCCAAAGCCGCCCGTTATTATCATCTTTATTGATGGAAATGATCTGCGGTTTTTCATTATCTATTGAAATCGCATATTGTAGACCGTTAGGATCATTGTGAAAATTGAGCGTAGGCGAGAAGTAGGCATTTAGTTTAAAAGTGCCCCTGTCGTCAGCATAAAACGCATATTGAAGAAATGGTGTGGCAGAACTAACGGTTTGCGTCTGTGATGTTACTGGGAACGTTGTGATGCCATCGCCGTCGCGACCAATATTGGGAATAGCTTTCCATTTAATATTGCCGGCATCTTTTTTTGAAGTGAAGTGTGCCGCTTCAATTGAAACATGGCCATTCAGTTCATAAAATAAATTGCCTTTGCTGTTATGTGGTATTGAAGATTTTGCACTTTTTGCAGCGGAATCTTTTTTTGCGAATGATTGCGCTGTTGCATCCGTAGAAACATATTTTACTTCGGGCATTTTCTGAACACGAGGTTCCTGCCAGTACGTGTAACCAATATGCGTTTGGTCCATCATGTGATTCCACTTGCCGTTGTTTAAATGATTGTATTCAGCTGAGATCAATGAATCATTTATGTAAAATTGTCTGGCGGAATCAGCATATTTATTAGCCAGGGGATTGTTCTCCTTTGCATATAAATTATTCCAGCCAACTGCAGTGTACAGATCCTGTAGATTTGCAAATGCCTTCACAGGATGCAATACCAGTTCGAAGAATGCGTCCTTATATTCAGCAGGTAATTCATTGTTTATTTTTTCTGCAGATGTCAATAACCTATTCCAATCATCCGTTACTCTTTGCGCTTCATTGTAATCTTCTATGCTGTAGGTTTTGGCATCAAGCAATTCTGGTTTTCTTCTCGATGAATACTGCCCGTACTTTTCAAGTAGAACAGCGATCTGTTTAGCATAAGTGCCACCAAATTGTTTTGTGGCCCATTGTATATAATAATCATCGAGATTGTCTTCATTCCACTTTTTTGCATTCCACGCATAATCTAAAAAAAATGAGATAGGAAATTCCATTGGTTTCAGGTCGCCCACATTTACAACCCAGATATTTTTTACACCATATTCATACGCCAGATGCATTTGCTCCCATACCCGAGCAATGTTGTTCGTATTGATCCATTTATAATTTCTTGGCCCACCTACATAATCGAAATGATAATAAATGCCATAGCCGCCACTTCTTGGCTTATCGGAAAGCTTTGGCAGCCTGCGTATATTGCCCCAGTTATCGTCGCATAACAATAAGGTAACGTCGTCGGGTACACGCATACCTTTATCATAATAATCCTGTACTTCTTTATACAGAGCCCAGTCCTGTGGCGTCTCGCTGGCCGGTTTGCCTGTAACTTCCGTAATAATTTTCCGTTGATCAGCAACAATTTTTTCCAGTAAACCTATGGCGGTACCTTGTGTCATTGGTTTGTCGCCATCGCCACGCATGCCAATGGTAACAATGCTTTCATGATGGTCCATGTTCTCAATGCCTTTACTCCAGAAGGCTCTTAAAACAGAATCGTTGGTGGAATAATCCCAGGCTCCTTTTCCATAACGTTTCCATTCCTGCTGTGCACGCATCATTGGTTCATGGTGGGAAGTGCCCATTACAATACCCCATTTGTTGGCAAGAACCGGGTTTAATGTATCATCATCGTTAAATGCATTGCCCCACATGGCCGGCCATAGATAATTGGCCTTTAAGCGCAGCAACAGCTCAAACATCTTTTCATATACCAGGTGATTTACATCGCCAAACTTTTCCTTTGTCCACCTTGAAAAAGCCGGAGCTTCATCATTGATAAATATGCCGCGATATTTTACGGAAGGTGAACCATAATCATAACTTCCTTTTTTAAAATACACTTCTATTTTCTTTTTCGCAGGAACATCGGCCCACCAATACCAGGGCGATATACCCATTTGCTGCGATAATTCAAAAACGCCATAAGCCGCACCACGCTTATCACTGCCAACAATTACCAGTGCATTGTCGATGCCTTTGAATGGCCTAACGATGGTTTGAAGTTTAAATGCCTCCCATTTGTTTTTTAAATTGTCAACATTTAATTTTCTTTCTTTTATCAATTGGTTAACTACATTCGAACCATCGGTCGTTCCGATAATGATAATACCCGTTGAAGAGGAGGGAAGCGAAGAAATAATTTCGGGTTTGCGGCCCGTTATCATTTCAATATCATTCTGTAAAAGTGAGGCGGTTTTATGAACCAGCCAGTCGTCGTTTTTATCGACGCAAATTGAAGCAATGTTTGCGGGAGTCGCTAAAGGAATAGTACTGCTTGAAGATTTTTCTGAAATAAAACTTTGAGCTGTAGAATGGTTTAATATTAACATTGAAAATGTAAACAGTTCTAAAAGTTTTTTTTTCATATAACAAGCATTCTCTCTAAAAATCGTCGTATTCCGCCAGCAGTAAGCAATTTAACAGCGTGATGAATTTAAACTTAACCGCTTTTTAATTTTTATTCATTAAAATTCTGTATCAATAGTCGTTGGAGCAATTCGTACTTCCGGTTGATTGTAATGAGCAAAAGGTACTACAATAAAGAGTCCTTTCTCACGTAAATTAACAAGTCGGCTGTCAGCACAATTGAATTTTTCTGTCATGATCGGTTAAAATCCGAATCCTTGGTAAAAGTAAAAAAAATATTGTAATCGGTTGCTTTTTAAAATTAAACTAATTACCTTCGATAATAATTGTCAGATCTACACTAATTGTAAGGAAGTTTGAGGAAAGTTGACATCAGGAAGGTAATGACGGTATTATCAAATAGTACTTTCTATGGCATTTGCTGTTGAGAAGACTCAATTTATATCACTGGAAGTTAAAGGAATTAGCAACAAGTTATTTTGCGATATCTCTGGTTAATTATTTTTTCTCGAACTATATCAAGTAGTGGAAGGGTGTTTCTACATCCT
>NZ_JBMQQG010000088.1:0-20100 GCF_057362405.1 Ginsengibacter sp. | reverse complement strand
ATTTAATTTGAAAGGTAAAACTTCTTCAGATACTGAAACGTTGCTGCTCTTATATGACAGGTTTGGTGCAGAATTTCTTCAGTATCTCGATGGCATGTTTGCTTTTGTTATTCATGATAGAATCAAAAACGAACTTTTTATAGCTCGTGACCGGGCGGGTAAAAAGCCTTTCTATTATTACTATGACGAAGAAAAATTTGCTTTTGCCAGTGAACTAAATTGCCTTAAGGAAATGGTCCCGCTTGAAATAAACAACGAAAATTTTTATCATTATCTAAGATTAGGCTCTTTCTACAGGCAATTTACCCCGTACAAGAATGTAACGGAATTAACAGCCGGAAGCTTCATGATTGTTAATTGTGAAACGTTGGCTTTATCAAAAAAAATATGGTGGAATATAAATGATTATTACAAGCAGCAAAACAATGATTCAATTGAAGAAGCCTTGCAAAAAACCGACGGCTACCTTCACACAGCCGTCAAAAGACGAATTGAATCCAGCGACCTTGAGGTAGGTTGCTTTTTAAGTGGTGGAATAGATAGTGGCCTAGTCACCTCCATTGCCAGTGAATACAATGATAACCTTAAAACCTTCACGGTTTCTTTTGATGGGGAATACGATGAAGCGCCTCTTGCAAAGTTGGTGGCAGAAAAATACAGGACCCATCATACCGAGATTAGAATTTCATTTGCAAATTTAAAAAGTGATTTAGAAAAGATCTTATCTAATTATGGAGAACCTTTTTTTGATAGTTCTGCAATACCAAGTTATTATGTAAGCAGGGAAGCCAGAAAATATGTAACAGTCGTCCTCAATGGCGATGGAGCCGATGAGCTCTTTGGCGGTTACCGACGCTATGTTCCATTTGCACGGTATGATTTTTTTAAGAAAAATTACCTGGTTAAGCATGGCGCCTTGTTCTTTAAAAACACTTTGCCACAGCCAAAAAATAAAAGATCAGTACACAATTATCTCTACCGGCTTGCATCTCTTGCATCAAAGTCTAATTTGGAAATTTATCTTTCTGCGGGCGTAGATATTTTTGAAGATTACGAAAAATATATTTTAAACTCCGGATATGATTATCTACGCCCGGTTAAGGAAGATTTTGATAAGATTGCCAACAGTAATTTATCCGGGTTAAAAAAAATTATGAACCTCGATTTTGATACGAATCTTTTTAGTGATCTGTTGGTAAAGATGGATATAGCAACCATGGCGAATTCGCAGGAAGGAAGAAGCCCGTTTTTATGCAAAGAACTGTTGGAATATATCCCTTCTCTCAATGATTCCTATAAAATTAAAGGAAGAACTACCAAGTATATGTTGAGAAAATTAGCGGCAAAATATCTTCCTGCTGCACTGATTAACCAACCAAAAAGAGGATTTGAAATCCCTTTAAAAAACTGGATCGATGGCGAGTTAAAAGAAACTATTTTTGATTATCTCGCTTCAGGTAATTGTTTTTACAAAGGCTTTGTTAAGCAGGACTTTGTTAGCGATTTACTTTATAAAAAAACTAATATTTCATCTGAAAAAAGGGCAAAAATATTGTGGACACTATTATCAATGGAAATCTGGTATAAAAAAGTTTATCAATGACGAGCTTTGAATTGAAAGGCAAGAAAATTGCAGTTATTGAAAATGGGCTGTTCTCAACTTATACAATGAGAGAAGGTCTTATGATGCATCTTTTGAAAGAAGGCTGTGATGTTTATATTCTTACTCACACAAACCGTTTTGTTCCACAGGTTGAAAAAATGGGACTTAAAGTTATTAATATTGGTTCCGGAAATTTAAATCCGGTTAAGGTTTCAAAATATATTTATAATCTTCGGAAAGCGCTGAAGAAAATTAAACCTGATGTGTGCCTTACCTTCAGCATTAGGCCGGCAATATGGGGTAACCTTATCACCCGCCAGTTAAAAATTCCAACTATAACAAATATCACCGGTGTGGGGCCACTCTTTATAAGCAAAAACATTGTATACCGCACGGCACGCACGCTTTATAGGAATGCATTAAGTAAAACCAAAAAAGTTTTCTTTCAAAATTTCGACGATATGAATCTTTTCATTGAAAGAAAATTTGTAAAAAGTTCCATCGCAGAAAGAATTCCCGGATCAGGAATTGATTTCAAAAAATTCAGTCCAATAATTTTAAAAGAAAGGGATTCTCCTTCATTTATATTCTTATTCATCGGCAGGCTTATAAAAGACAAAGGTATTTTCGAGTATATCAATGCCGCCAGGATTATCCGAAAAAAATACCCTAATGCAGTTTTTAATGTGATGGGGCCCTTTTGGACACAAAACCTTAAAAAAAATACCATTACACATACGCAGTTACAACATTGGATTGATGAAGGAGTGATAGAATATCTCGGAGAAAAAAAGGATGTTAGAAAATTTATTGCCGAAGCAGACTGCATTGTTCTTCCGTCGTACCGCGAAGGCACTTCAAATACATTGCTTGAAGCAGCGAGCATGGAAAAACCCACCATCACTACTAACGCTACGGGATGTAAAGAAATCGTTTCTGATAATGTAACAGGGTTTCTTTGTAATGTTAGGGACGAACAGGACCTTGCTGATAAAATGGAGAAAATGATTTTGCTTCCCCCCGAAGAAAGAAAGGAGATGGGCAAAAAGGCGAGGCAGAAAATTATTAAAGAGTATGATAAACAAATAGTAATCCAGGCTTACCTGCGGGCAATACGTGAAGCAATTAATTGAGCTTCATTCTTGACTCAATAATCATAAAATTTGAAAACTTATTTCAACTTATTCAAACTTCTTAGCCGAATAGTTGTATTACGTTATGAAACACTATGCCTTTCACAATAAAAGATATTGAAAATCTTTCGGGGATAAAAGCACATACAATCCGTATTTGGGAACAACGCTATAAATTTCTTAACCCTACCCGTACGGAAACTAATATTAGGTTTTACAGCAACGATGAGCTTAGGATTATTTTAAACATAGCCCTACTTAATAAATATGGTTATAAGATTTCGCACATTAGCCAAATGAGCCGTGAATCGATTTGTGAAAAAGTGCTTTCGCTTACCGATTCAGATGCGAAAGCTAATATTGTTGTTAACGATCTGCTTCAATGTATGGTAGATTTTAACATAGATTCTTTTGAAACCATCCTGGCAGATTATATTAAAAGGGCCGACATTGAGAAAGCAGTGGTTCAAATTATATATCCCTTTCTAGAAAAGGTAGGTATTCTATGGCTCACTAATCATATAAATCCGGCACAGGAACGACTCGTAAGTAATGTTATAAGGCAAAAAATAATTGTTGGGATCGATTCCATTACAACAAAAAAAACTTCCTCTCCAAAAGTCTGCCTTTTTCTGCCGGAGGGAGAATATCATGAACTATCGCTGTTGTTCGTAGCATTTCTCTTAAAGAAAAAGGGAATACCTGTCATTTATCTTGGTGCAAACATACCCATTGAGGAGCTGAAGTCCGTAACATTGGTAATGAAACCCGATTATTTGTATACGCATCTCACCACTGCAGGCCTTTCTTTTAATTTCGAAAAATTTCTATCCACGTTAAATAAAGATTTCCGAAAATTCCCTATCATTATATCGGGGCGACTCACAAGTACTTACGTAAAAAAAATTCCACAGAAGATTATTTTTAAGAGATCATTGGCCGAGGTTAAAGAATTTATCAGTACTCTTTAAGGCAAGAAATTTCATATTAAATATTTTGGCACCCGTTTTGTTAAATTTTTTATTTAAAAAAGTTAAACAAAATAATTCTTCAATTTAATTTTTTGTTTAACTTTGAATCTACAAACGTTAAACATTAATTATGTCAGCTGTTGAATTTAACCAACTTCTTTTAGGTAACGCTGCTTTTTTAAATCCTTTTGCTATCAATCTTACAAAAGACAGGGAAAGCGCTAAAGATCTAGTTCAGGAAACTATGTATAAGGCTATTGCTAATCGCGATAAATACATTTGCGGAACTAATATCAAGGCCTGGCTATATACAATAATGCGTAATATTTTTATAAATGATTACAGAAAAAGAACCAAACAACAGGTTATTTTCGATGGCACAACCAATGATTTTTTGTTAGATTATAACCAAACGGCAATTTCAAATCTGGCGGAAAGCAAACTTAGATTAAAGGAAATACAAACAGCGATTCATCATTTGCCGTCGATCTTTAAAGAACCTTTTATATTATATTTTGATGGATATAAATACCATGAAATTGCAGGAATATTGCATGAGCCTTTAGGTACTATTAAAAGCAGGATTCATTTTGCCAGGAAGCTTCTTAAGAAAAAGATAAGCAAATTTTAAATACCTATAATAAAGGTTAGGTAACATATTGCAGAAGGCTTATCTTTTGTACTTGATTAAAAATTTGAAAAAAGCAGTAATTATAGGCAGTGGGTTCTCGGGGCTATCTACAGCATCTTTTTTAGCAAAGTATGGCTGGGATGTAACAGTAGTAGAAATGCAAAGTATGCCCGGCGGCCGTGCAAGACAGCTTAAACAACAGGGATTTGTTTTTGATATGGGACCAAGCTGGTACTGGATGCCGGATGTTTTTGAAAGATACTTTGCTTGTTTTGATAAAAAAAGAGCGGATTTTTATTCTTTGAAAAGGCTGGATCCTTCTTACAGGATATTTTGGAACGAAAAATCGATGGACATTCCTGCAGACTATAATCAATTAAGAAGTTTATTTGAAAAAGAAGAGCCGGGAAGCGGCAAAAAATTAGACCAATATCTAGAACAGGCAGCTTATAAATATGAAGTCGGAATTAATAAGCTCGTACAAAAACCAGGACAATCCTGGCGTGAATTTTTAGATTGGGATCTTTTAAGAGGAATATTTAAGTTGGATGTATTTTCATCAATTCAAAAACACATTCACAAGTTTTTTAAAAATCCGAGGTTGAGGCAGTTGCTGGAGTTCCCGGTTTTGTTTTTAGGAGCATTGCCGAAAGACACACCAGCTCTTTATAGTTTAATGAATTTTGCCGATATTAAAGGTGGAACATGGTATCCTGAGAATGGAATGTATAGTATTGTTGATGCAATGTATATGCTGGCTAAAGAATTGGGTGTAAAATTTAATTTTAATGAAAAGGTAATTTCAATAAACACCAAAGAAAATTATGCAACAGGTATTAAGAGTGAAATTATTGGTAGTGAACAGCCAATTATAAAACAGTATAGTGGAGATGTAGTAATTGCAACGGCAGATTATCATTTTGTTGAATCAAAACTGTTGCCCCCAAAACTGAGAAGCTATAGCGAATCTTATTGGAATAAAAGAGTTTTAGCGCCAGGCTGTTTAATATATTATATCGGATTAAAGAAAAAGTTGAAAAATATCACGCATCATTCTTTATTTTTTGATGTCGATTTTGAAAAGCACGGCAATGAAATTTATGTATCTAAAGAATGGCCTTCGGAACCACTATTTTACGTAAGCGCTACTTCTGTTAGTGATAAAAATGTTGCACCGGAAGGCTGCGAAAATTTATTTTTTCTTATTCCTGTAGCGGCAGGATTAATGGGAGATTGCGAAACGCTTAGAGAGAAATATTTTGGAAAAATTATTAAACGGTTTGAAGCACACATAGGTGAAGAAGTGAACGATCATATTATTTACAAGAAAACTTTTGGCCCGGAAGATTTCGTAAATGAGTATAACGCATACAAGGGAAACGCATATGGCCTGGCTAATACGCTGTTACAGACAGCCGTTCTAAAACCAACTTGCAGAAGTAAAAAAGTCGGCAACCTTTTTTATGCGGGCCAGTTTACAGTGCCGGGGCCGGGAGTGCCGCCTTCTCTAATAAGTGGGGAAGTAGTAGCAAAAGAAGTAAACAGACATTTTAATTCTTAATTTGTTATTAATAAAAATCATTGTAAACAAAAAACATGGCTTATGATGCAGTTATTTCAAGATGTGAGCTATGAGTGCAGCAAATTTACCACCCATAAATACAGCACTTCTTTTGGCAGCGCTATAAAACTCTTACACAAAGATTTGCAAACCCCAGTCTACAATATTTACGGCTTTGTGCGATTTGCAGATGAAATTGTTGATACGTTTCATGAATTTAATAAAGAACAGTTATTGCGTGAATTTAAAGATGAGACGTACAAAGCAATCGAGAGAAAAATAAGCCTCAACCCGATCCTTAATAGTTTCCAGGTAACAGTAAACCAATATGAAATTGACTTAAAACTTATAGATGCATTTTTTAAAAGCATGGAATACGATCTTCAGAAAAGTACTTATGACGCAGCTTGCTACAAAGATTATATTTATGGAAGTGCAGAAGTAGTTGGCTTAATGTGCCTCAATATTTTTTGTGAAAAAGATCATACAAAATATCAGAAGCTTATGCCTTATGCGCAATCACTCGGCTCAGCATTTCAAAAAGTAAATTTTTTAAGAGATGTGAAATCAGATTATCAGCAACTCGAAAGAACATATTTTCCCGAAGTTGATTTTAGAAATTTTACTGCAAACTGCAAAAAAAATATCGAGACCGAGATTATGGCAGATTTTGCTAAGGCTTACGAAGGAATTATTCAACTGCCACTTAAAGCAAGATTTGGGGTATATGTGGCCTATAAATATTATCTTTCTCTTTTCAAAAAGATTAAGCGCACAGAGGCAGAAAAAATTCTTGAGCGCCGTATTAGAATTCCCGGTTATTCCAAAGCGCTCATAGTAATGAGAGCGGGTGTAAAAAGCCAGCTTGATCTTATTTAATAAAAATTAAATCCAACGTTATATTTTGGTAGAAGTTATTTTGGTAGACAATAATGATATGCAAACTGGGACGATGGAAAAAATAGAAGCGCACAAATTGGGCGTTTTGCATCGTGCCTTTAGCATTTTCATTTTTAACAGCAACGGCGAGTTCCTTTTACAGCGGCGGGCAGAAGGAAAGTATCATAACGGTGGCCTTTGGACCAATACATGCTGCAGCCATCCTCTTCCCGGAGAAGATGTTTTGAGTGCAGCCTACAGAAGGCTTTCCGAAGAGATGGGATTTTCAACAAAACTTACAGCTGCTTTTAATTTCATTTACAATGCAACTTTTGATAATGGATTGACGGAGCATGAATTTGATCATGTTTTTACCGGCATTTATGATGGCGATATTAAAGTGGATAAAACTGAAGTAAGCGATTATTGTTACAAAAGATTAAAAGATATTAACGATTCGTTGCAAACACATCCGCAGAAGTACACCGAATGGTTTAAGATTGCTTTGCCTCAAATTAAGATGTTTCATGAAGAGAATTTTAATAAAATATGATTTCAATCTTAAAGCCATTTTATAAACTGGCCTCCTTTTAAAATCTTAATTTTGTATTTAGATGCAGCTACTTTTATTCATATTAATTATGTTAACCACTTTCTTATTAATGGAGGGAGTTACATGGCTAACTCATAAGTATGTAATGCATGGCTTTTTATGGTATTTGCATGAAGATCATCATAAAAAAGGGCCTGGTTTTTTCGAAAAAAATGATGCCTTCTTCCTGATATTTTCCGTTCCAAGCATACTGTGCATTTTATTTGGAACATTTGACAATAAATTTTGGCTGGCTGCAATAGGCGCCGGTATTGCTATGTATGGCTTTGCTTATTTCGTTGTGCATGATGTTATAATTCACCAGCGCATCAGGGTATTTACACGAAGTAATAATTTATATGTGCGAAGCATAAGATGGGCGCACAAGATGCATCACAAACACCTTGAAAAAGAGGAGGGCGAGAGTTTCGGTATGCTAATGGTTGCGAAAAAATATTGGGATAAAGTAAGAGCTGATAAGAAAAGATTGGCTGAAACTAAGGCCCCGGCCAGCAATCCGGTTTCTTCTGAGTCGCAAACATGGTAGTTAAATTTTACTATAAATGTTATTCTCTTTCCTTGTAATTTCCTGATGATCAGGATTGAATTATTTATCTTCAATTCTTTAAGGACTTTTATCTAATTGCCTTCCCTTACATGGTGTCAAAATATTATGATTATATTTTTCTTGGTGCAGGCTGCGCTTCTTTGAGCGTACTCATGAGAATGATTGACTCCAATAAGTTATCAGAAAAAAAAATCTTGCTTATTGACAGAGAAAGTAAAACCAGGAATGATCGCACCTGGTGTTTTTGGGAACAAGGACCAGGCTTTTTTGAAGATATCGTTTACCGCAAATGGAATGAAGTTTTATTTAAAGCTGGTGCTAGTGAAACTATCTCACTGGAATTGGACCATTATCAATACAAAATGATAAGAGGGATTGATTTTTACAATTATTGCTTTTCAAAGATTAATGCTCAAAAAAATATTAATATTATCCTGGGGGAAATTTCATTTGAAGAAACGGGTGAATCGCGAGGAATAAGAGTTAACGGTGAGTTTTTACCGTGTGGGAAGGAAACTGTGGTTTTCAATTCGCTTTATATTCCGTCAAAGAGACAAAAAAATAAATTTTACCTCCTTCAGCATTTCAAAGGCTGGATCGTTGAAAGTGAAATTGATTTTTTCAATCCTGAACGGGCAACTCTTATGGATTTCCGTGTAGAGCAAACCCAAGGAACCAGCTTCGTGTATGTTTTACCGTTATCTTCTACAAGAGCATTAATTGAATATACATTGTTTAGTGAAAACATTTTACCAGGCGACAAATATGATAGAGAATTAAAATTATATGTAGAAGAATATTTAGGCATCAAAAATTACAGAATTGCAGAAGAAGAATTTGGTGTTATTCCAATGACAAATGAAAGCTTTCCTTATTTTAAAAACGGGATGTATTTCATAGGCACAGCAGGCGGCCAAACAAAAGCCTCAACGGGTTATACATTCCGGTTCATACAAAAGCAGGCGGACAACATCGTTTACGAACTAATTTCAAAAGGCAGCCCATCAAAAGAAAATATGCTGAAAAAAAGATATTTCTTTTACGATAGCACGCTGTTGCATATACTTTCTAAAAGAATGCTGGACGGAAAACTCATTTTCTCTACCCTTTTCAAGAAAAATAAGGCCTCTGATATTTTCAAATTTCTCGACAATGAAAGTACCTTTACCGAAGAAATAAGATTGATCAATTCTCTCCCAAAAAAGGTTTTTACCAAGGCTGGTTTTTCTGAATTTTTTAAGATGCTCTTTAAAAAATAAGATTAAACTTTTTTGTCATACTGCCGTCTTACCTTCGGTTTTTCTATTTTTGCCCAGATATTAAACACGTATGACCCCACACACTGATGACCAGGAACTTTTACAAAGTTTCAAGGAGCCTGCAACCCGGGAACGGGCTTTCACAGGTATTATTAAAAAATACCAGGAAAAGCTTTATTGGCATATAAGAAGAATGATTGTTGACCATGATGACACAAATGATGTGCTTCAAAATATGTTCATTAAAGTTTGGAAAGGGCTTGAAAATTTCAGGGAAGACAGCCAGCTTTATACCTGGTTGTACCGTATAGCTACGAATGAATCGCTAACTTTTTTGAGCCAGCAAAAGAAAAGAAGCTCCGTATCGCTGACCGACGTGGAAACCGGCCTGAGTAACAAATTGAAAAGTGATACCAATTTCGACGCCAATAAACTTGAATGGAAATTGCAACTTGGCATCCAGAATTTGCCCGAAAAACAGAGGCTTGTGTTTAACCTAAGATACTATGACGAAATGCCTTACGAAGAAATGAGCAAAATATTGGATACCAGCGAGGGAGCATTAAAAGCAAGCTACCACCATGCAGCTAAAAAAATTGAGGAATTTATCTTAAATAGTTAAACTTAATACCGTTAAAATAGTCAGATAAAGCGTAATGAAGAATTCACAGGAAATATTAAATGAGTTGATGACCATTAGCCCGCTCCTTGCGGGCCTGGAGAAGGTGAACGTTTTTCTGGTACCTGCGGGTTATTTCAATGAACTGCATTTTCGGATAGCTAATTATGCCATATTGAATAATACTTCGCCGGTAGAAAATATTAATAAAAGAAATATCCAGAAGGTTCCGGAGGGTTATTTTGACACACTAAGTGACTCAATTCTTGCTAAAGTAAAAACAATTTATCCTGAAAGTGCAGATGACGAATTACGTAATCTCTCACCAACATTATTGAATTTAAGAAGTGAAAATGTATTCACAGTTCCGGCTGGGTATTTTGATGATTTGAGGGATTCAAATCTTGCTAAAGTAAATGCAAGTGGTCCTGAAAGTGCTGATGACGAGTTGCGCAATCTTTCACCGGTATTATATGGTTTAAGAAGTGAAAATGTATTCACAGCTCCGGCTGGGTATTTTGATAGTTTGAGCGATTCAATTCTTGCTAAAGTAAATGCAGGTGGTCCTGAAAGTGCTGATGACGAGTTACGCAATCTTTCACCGGTATTATATGGTTTAAAAGGCGAAAATGTGTTTAGAGTTCCGGCTGGGTATTTTGAATCTCTCGCCGAAAATGTTACTGAAAAATTGATGCCTGCTCCTGCCAAAGTTATTACCATGAAAAAAAGAACTTCATGGTTAAAATATGCGGCTGCAGCGATTATTACCGGCATAATTACTATAACATCTTTCCAGTTATTTAAAGGGTCATCTCACAATAGTTTAGCATCTCTCCCGTCTTATTTCGAGGCATCATATCAATATAAAACTGAGGCGGAATTAGATGCCGGAATTGCTAAATTAGATGATGCTGATATTGCCAAATATCTTGAAAAGAATGGTAATGTTTTGGACAATGCCCTGCTAACAACCAACACCGATGAAAGCAACCTGCCAAGTTCAACTGATTATTTAAATGATGAAAATACATTGAATGAGTATCTCGATAAGATAAATGCTCAAAACAATAACAAACTAACTCCTTAAGATGAAAAAATATTTACTTATATTATTTGTAATGCTTGGTGCATTATCCCGGGCTAAAGCGCAGGACGGCGAAAAAATCCAGGCGTTGAAAATAGCCTTCATAACACAAAAGTTACAGCTTACTCCGGATGAGGCTCAAAAATTTTGGCCTGTATATAATCAATATGATAATGAAATTCATAATATTGAACTGGACAAAAGCGACCCTAACGTCATTGACAAGGAGGAAAAATTGCTTAATGTTAGAAAAAAATATCTAACTTCTTTTGAAAAAATTTTGGGTCCTGATAAGACAAACCGGTTATTTAATGCCGAAAGAGATTTTCGCGGCATTTTAATCCGCCGGCTCCAAAACCGCAACCAGCAACGATTAGCGCCTCTTCGCCGGTAAATATTTATTTATTATATACGTAATTGAAAATGAAAATTGGAGAAACTAAAAATTCTCCTATTTTTGTAACTAGGTGTTTTTCATAGGTTAGCAACGGCCGGCCCTTTTTAGGGCAGGCCTTTTTTATAAATGGTATTAAAATTTATATATAGGATATTTAATATCATGATAAAAAAGAAACGTCCATTTTTCTTTTTCTCCCTCCAGCCACCATTGCATTCTTAACTCCATAGCTTTAGCCCCATCATAATCATATTTGGCCTTAAACCTGTTTTTCATTTGCTGAAGTTGCGGCGCAACATCTCCGCCAAAAAAAATCTTTTCATCCATTTCTTCTATCATAAAAACCTGGTGGTATGGACTATGCGCTCCGGTCATTTGATGATGTATATAATCATCTATAGTTCCAACACCTTCTATGAACTGCAGTTGCTTATTACCATCAAGACATAAAAAATCTTCTGTAACATAAGAAGGAAATCCTTTTTGAAAAGCAAAATCCCATTCCTGCTTGTTGATATAGTAAGTTGCATTTTCAAAACTCAACGCATTTTTACCAGGTACTGCAATTCCCCCGGAATGGTCTTTATGAAGGTGAGAAAGAAGCACCTTAGTTACATCCGATGGATTGATACCATTTAAAAAAAGATTTTTATGAATTTGCAATTGATTGTTTTCATCAGCAAATCCCAATCCTGTATCAAGCACCAGGATATCCTTTGAAGTAACGACCGCAAATGGTTGAATCTCTACTAACAGGCTTCCTTTTGTTCTTTGTTGTAAATCGTCTTTGTCAAGCTGAAAGTGAACAAATTTTTTTGTGTGATCGACGGTAAAACTTCCCTCACTTAACGGTATAATCTTCATAATTTTTAAACAGTTACTTAGTTAAATAGTTTTCTAGTTTTCTAATCGAATGTTCATCGTAGTACCATTTGCCTGTCGGCATCCAGTCGAACCAAAATAAAAATCAATATAGTAAAGGTTAATAAAGAAGATCCGCCGTAACTCATTAGCGGTAATGTAATTCCAATGACCGGTGCCAGGCCAACGGTCATGCATATATTAATCGTTACGTGAAAAAATAAAATGGCGGCAACGCTATAAGCGTATACGCGGCTAAAGGTACTTCTTTGCCGTTCCGCAAGAAATACAATCCGTAGCATAAATAATAGATACAAAATGATAACGAAGCTGCTGCCTAAAAATCCAAAGTTCTCTCCCACACTCGTAAAAATAAAATCTGTATGCTGCTCGGGCACAAAGTCGCCCTGGGTTTGGGTGCCTTTCAAAAAGCCTTTGCCAAACAAACCTCCTGAACCAATAGCAATTTTTGATTGCTTCACATTATAATTTTCTTTCGCTTTCTTTAGCTCTTTTGTTTTTAGATTTTCTTTTTGTTCATCTGCTTTTTCCGAAGCTGGCGTGGCATCGGGCACATAATCCACTCCAAACGTATTCATAATCCTTTCCACCTGGTAAGCATGCAGCACATGTTTAAAAATATAAGGAACAGCAAATCTCTGGATGCTTACGCATAATATCCATATGCCCAGTATAGCTACAAGGATTCCTTTATCCCTTTTAATACTCTTTCGGAAGATGAAAACGGATAAAATAGCAATTGAGGTGAGGATAATTGCCAATGTATTTTTTTCTACCAAAATAGTTGCTACCACAAGTATCGCAAACGAAAAACCTATAACAAGATACACAGGTGGCAACCCTTCCCTATACATGGGGATTAGAAAAGAAAAATATACTAACGCAAGCCCCGTTTCATTTTGTAAAATTGAAAATGCAGCCGGCGTCAATATAACTGCTGCGGCTATAAGTTGCGAACGAGGCTTTTCAAAATTTGTTTCAGGTCGCGACAAATATTTTGCGAGAGCCAGAGCGGTAAATATTTTACAGGTTTCGACGGGCTGCAAATTAAAAAAACCTAATGGAATCCACGATTTAGAACCATTGATATCTTTACCGACTACAAATGTAGCCATCATAAGAAATATTCCTAATACATAACTTAGATTAGCCGTTGCCGTAAAAAATTTGCTATCGGTTAATAAGATTACGACGGCAATTACAGACGAAATGCCCAGAAATAGTATTTGGCGCGAATAGTTCTTTTTAAGCCCGATAATATTTTGAAGTATATTTTCATTGTTGTGGTATTCCACCGAAAAAATACAAAGAATGCCTATACAAACCAGTATTATATAAAACCAAATGGTTACCCAGTCAATTCCTTTTGATATTACAGCTTGATTATTCATTAAATGCAGGAATAGTTTTATTTTACTGTGTGCGAAGTATCCGGCTTCCGTCTTCTTTCGGTTAGTATAGCTTCGTGTGTCTGTTTCAAATCGGTATTAGTTTTTTTAGATGGTACAGTGTCTGTAAAAGAATCATTTTTCGGTACTTCTTTTTTTGAATTAAATGAAGAATCAGCATCATCCTCGTCATCTTCAATCTCCGATGTATCTTTCGCTGACTTAATAAGGCCCTTTTCAATACTGTGATTACTATTCTTCACTTTGCTTAACGAATCGCGGATGCGAATGGCTTCTTTAATGCGTTCCGGCATAAGGTCAAGATTGGCTAGCGTTTCGATTTTTGCTTTCCGGTCAGGTTCGGGAATGGAATCCTTCAAGTATTGCTCTATCATAAGGCTTGCTATAGGAGCTGAAGAATTAGCTCCCATTCCGGCATTTTCGCAAATAACGGCAATGGCTATGCGTGGATTTTCCCGCGGTGCAAATGCAGCAAAAAACGCGTGAGATTTTTGCTTAATCCCTTTATAGTAATTTTCAACGGTACCTGTTTTACCACAAACCACAATTCCTGGTATCTTAGCGGCCGAGCCGGTTCCTGTTTCCATTACTCCCTGCATACCATCATGCACAGCATTAAATATCGTATCGGGAATAGACAGGGGATGATGTTTTACTTTAAAGGAATCGAGCAAGCCATAAGTATCTCCTCCTTCAATAGAGTCGACAAGGTGGGGCGTTATGTACCAGCCTTTATTGGCGAGGTAAGCCATTTCATTCGCTACCTGCAATGGAGTAACGTTTACTTCTCCCTGCCCAATACTTACCGATCTGAATGTGCAGAAATTCCAATGCCCTTCACCATAGATTTTATTATATGTTTTAGGAGTTGGAATTAACCCACCTTTTTCTGTTGGAATGTCAATTCCTAATTTATGGCCAAGGCCGAAAGCATGCATATAATTGTCCCAAACTTTAAGGCTGCTGTCGACGGAACCGTATTCAGAATTATTAATTGTTCGTTGCATGACATTTGCAAAGTATGTATTACATGAAACGGCGATGGCCCCTTTTAAGTCGAAATACCCCGGATCGAGACAGCCCATAGGTTTACCACATCCATAAAATGCACCAGTGCACAAAAATCTGGTTGACGTAGATATCACACCTTCCTGCAGTCCAATTAATGCCTGTAATGTTTTAAAGGTTGAGCCAGGCGAATAATATGCATTTACGGTTCTGTTAATCATTGGCAGGCGGGGATCTAATAACAATTCTGCGAAGTGCTTTTTTCTTTCGTCACCAGCCAAAAGGCCCGGGTTATACGTAGGACTACTAATCATAGCAAGAACTCCCCCGGTTTTGGGATCAAGCGCTACAATTGCTCCAACCTTATTTTGCATTAAGTGCTCACCAAATATCTGTAGATTAATATCCAGAGAAAGATGCAAATTCTTACCCGGTACTGCAGCTGTATCATATCTGCCTTTGTCGAGTCGTTCTGTTAACCTGTTCTTATTATCTCTTTTCCAAAACTCAATACCTCTTTGGCCCATTAACACTTTTTCATAACTGCGCTCCAGGCCTGTTCTGCCGGCATAGTCACCAACCTGGTATCCATCACTTTCGTGATTTTTTATAAAAGAAGGATCTACCTCCGACAGATAACCTAATATGTTGCCTCCGGCATTGAAAGGGTAATCACGCACCGGTCTTTCCTGGAGATAAAATGCAGGAACAAATTTGTACATACTTTCATTAATCCTGGCAATTTTTTCCGGTGGCAGTAACGGTTCAAAAATAGATGCCCGATAACTTCTATTTTTAATAATTGAATTTATTATTCTTTTCTTAAACTCTGCCGTATCGATATCGAGAATACGACATAAGGCAACAGTATCCAAGTCCATCCCTCTTAATTTGGAAGGCGTGACCATAAGATCGTAAATGATGGTATTTCTTAAAATTGCTTTGCCGTTACGGTCGAATAAAATTCCCCTGTCAGGATAAATGACCTTACGAAATTTTCCCTGTTCATCTGCCAACACCGAATATTTCTTATTTAAAACCTGCAGGTTTAAGAGCCGCAAAATAATAATCAGTGCCATTAAGGCAAACATGATTATAATGATATTCTTGCGGGACTGATTAAAAACAGACACAGACTTAGAATGGTTTACGGGGGTTGAGAAAGTATAGAACGGTATTTACTGCAAAAATAATATGTCTATACTGTATTAGTCTTAAATCTTTGCTTTCTAACAAATAATAATTCTGTTAATAAAATTAATAATAAACTAATGGCAGAAGACAACAGCGTTTTTAAGATAAAATATAGATATCCCCCGGTTTGCAATGCCTGCAAAAAGAAAAGCAAAGAATGATGCAATAGTGTTAATATGGCAACATAAGTAAAGTAAGGGGTAAATCCCATGCTTTTAATTGAAGGTTCATTATAATTGCTCTCTGCCCCTTCTTGTGAAATAAGCAGGTTTATCAAAAATGGACGCAGGTATGCAATCAATACACACGGGGCCGTATACAATCCATAAGTCTTCATAAAACAATCGAGGCAAAAGCCTAACGCAAAAGCCAAAAGCATTAATGAGCGACGACCAATTTTAAAAGGAAGCCATAGAATAAACAAAAAATAAATGTATGGAGTTATTAAATGATGCAAGGGCGGAACCTGGTTAAGTACATAAACCTGAACAAGTATGAAAAGGGAAAAACGGACGATATTTTTCAAGAGGTTACTCATTGGTTTTTTTCACACTTTTCAGAAGTTCCTGAGGCTCGTATTTTTGAAGGTTATTAATGATGTTAACATACTGCAGATTATAAAAATTTGCAGCCGTTTTTACCTTAATGGTATAAGTGCTGCTTGTTTTATCGTTGACAACTTCCTTTACAGTTCCAATTAAGAGACCAAATGGGAATTTATCAGAAAGGCCACTTGTAATAACGCTATCTCCCACCGCAACTTTAACTTCTTTTGAAATATCTTTTAAAGTAACAACATTGGGCTGCAAACCATCCCACACAACGCTTCCGGTCTCCCCGGTTTTTTTAAGTTTGGCGCTAATGTTACTGAGTCGATGGAGTAAACTCATGACCACTGCATAATTCTTGCTTACGTCTACAACAGTACCAACTACCGAGTTATTGATGTCGGTGACGCCAAGATCGGCAGTTACGCCTTGTTGTGACCCTCTATGAAGCTGAAGATAATTGTTGGGTTGATTTACAGAATTTCCGACCACTTTTGCCGGCAGATACAAGTACCTTCTTTGATGAAGAATCGTGTCTATTTGTATTGTATCTATTGCAAGTTTGCTAACGGTATCGGGCATGTCATAATCCTGTTTCAGTTTATTATATAGGTTAGCATTTGCCTTTACAAGGGAATCATTCGTTTTTTTAAGTTGAAAATAATATTCAACATCATTGTATTGTTTATTGATTTTACCGGTTATTTCTCCAGCGACAGCTGAGTAAACAGTGTGCTGGTAACGATTGTAGCTAAAAAGCATATACAATGATATGCCCATTAAAAATAAAAAGAAAAGGAAATTAAAATAGATGCGTATAAAAAGAAAAATATTTCGCATGACTTATTTCTTTGCCTCAGAAAAAAATATTTGATTTTATAAAATCTTGAAGCATTTCATTTGTAAATTTTACCTCGTCGTCCACGAATGAAATAGCATCTTTATCGCCTGAAATTAGAGTTTTTGAACCAGAAGTAGCTGACGAATGAAAAAGAAAACGATCCAGGCGTTTTTAATCATCTAATAATTTAAGTTAACGCATCACAAAAGGGTAGCGATCGTAATGCTTCAACGCAAGGCCGGTGCCTCTAACAACGCTTTTAAGCGGATCATCAGCAACATGAACCGGAAGTTTAATTTTCGCGGCCAGCCTTTTATCAAGACCTCTTAGTAAAGCACCACCACCAGTTAGATATAATCCGCGGCGATAAATATCAGATGCAAGTTCAGGAGGCGTTGTTTCCAAGGCTTTTAAAATTCCTTCTTCAATTTTAAATATAGATTTGTCCAAAGCTTCAGCAATCTCCTGGTAACTTACCATTATTTGTTTGGGAATGCCCGTTACAAGATCCCGGCCATTTACCGGCATATCTTCTGGAGGGTTATCTATATCCTTCATGGCTGCACCAATCTGAATTTTTATTTGCTCTGCAGTACGCTCCCCGATAAGAAGACTATGGTAACGCCTGAGAGCTTCCATTATATCGGCAGTAAACTCGTCGCCGGCTATACGAATTGATTGGTCACAAACAATTCCTGCCAATGCTATAACAGTTATGCCCGTTGTTCCACCACCAATGTCGATAATCATATTACCTACAGGTTCTTCTACATCAATTCCAATCCCCAGGGCCGCCGCCATTGGTTCGTGAAGAAGGTATACCTCTTTGGCCCCGGCCTGCTCGGCACTGTCTCTTACGGCACGCTTCTCAACTTCAGTTATACTACTTGGAATGCAAATCATCATGCGCCAGCTTGGTGGGAAAAGGGGCTTTTTTGCATAAATCTTTTTAATCATTTCCCTTATCATAAGCTCCGCGGCGTTGAAATCGGCTATTACACCGTCTTTCAAAGGCCTCACTGTTCTAATACTCTCATGGGTTTTTTCATGCATCATTAATGCCTTTTTACCCACAGCCAAGATATTTTTTGGATTATTCCGGTCTAATGCTACTATAGAAGGTTCGTTTACTACTACAACATCGTTATGAATTATCAGTGTATTCGCAGTTCCAAGGTCAATGGCTATTTCTTGTGTAAAAAAATTAAAAAGGCCCATGTTTTAACTAGATATTGAGAAATTATTAATGGATGCAAAGTTGTAGGAAATAATTTGAAATAACAATTGTAACGAAATTTAGATTTTACAATTTTTGATTTGAAATTATCAGCCTGTTTTTTACTCATAAACGCATAACTACAGGTGTTTATGCGAAAAAAAAAATTTATATTTAAAAGTGCATATCCAGAGTAAAATATGAGTAAATAGAAGGTTGTTATTTTACAAATTCATAGCCAATGTCTCTCCTGAAGTACATCCCTTCAAAATGGATCTGATCTAATATTTCTTTTGAAAGCTCAATGGCTTCCGGAAGAGATTTGGCAAGGGAAGAAACTGCGAGTACCCTTCCGCCGTTAGTCAAAACTGACTCACCTTCGCGTTTGGTGCCGGCGTGAAAAACCATTGTGCCTCCATCAGAATCAATGGCTTTTGTCGCCTCTGGATTTTTTATGTATTCGAAATCTATAATAAGTCCTTTTTTATAGTCCCCGGGGTATCCTGCACTTACCGCGACAATTGTAGCCGCCGACTTTCCATCTATTACAATTTCCTGTTTATTCAATTCTTGTTTTTCGGTGGCTATAAGAAGCTTTATCAAATCATTCTCCAGGCGCAACAACACAACTTCTGTTTCCGGGTCTCCCATTCTGCAATTGTATTCAATAACAAACGGTTCATCATCAACTTTTATTAATCCAAAAAAAATGAATCCTTTGTAGTCAATTTTCTCCCCTTTGAGTCCTTTGATAGTAGGTTCAATAACCTTACTTTTAACCTTATTCATGAAAATTTCTGATGCAAAAGGAACCGGGCTTACAGCACCCATACCGCCGGTATTAGGCCCTTTGTCCCCCTCTCCAATTTTTTTATAATCCTTTGCTTCCGGCAAAAGCACATAATCGTTCCCGTCAGTAAGCACAAAAACACTTAATTCGATACCATCCAGGAATTGTTCCACCACAACTTTTTTTCCTGCCTCTCCAAATTTTGATTTTTGAATGATAAGTTCATACTCACCCATTGCTTCAACAGCGTGATTACAAATAACAACTCCCTTGCCACCTGCAAGTCCATCTGCCTTTAAAACAACAGGAAGTTTATGATTCTTTATGTAATCGAGACCTTCCTCGTAAGACTCAGCATCAAACTGTTTATAAGCTGCGGTTGGAATTTTGTGTCTTTGCATAAACGCTTTTGCAAATGTTTTGCTGCCTTCAAGCCGAGCTCCATGTGCTGAAGGCCCGGTAACAATGATGTGATTTAGCTTTTTATCATTTTTAAAAAAATCATAAATACCTTTCACCAGCGGCTCTTCGGGCCCAACCACAACGAGATCAATTTTTTTAGAAAGGCATATTTTTTTTATAGAATCAAAATCTGTTACTGCAATGTCCAGGTTCTCTCCATACTGAGCCGTACCCGCATTTCCGGGAGCTATAAATAACTTTGTACACAGCTCGCTTTGGCTAATCTTCCAACAAAATGTGTGGGCTCTTCCACCTGAGCCAAGAATAAGTATTTTCAAAATAGGGTGTTTTATTATTTTAAGGACAAGAGCCTGCAAGTTAGGAATTACAATTTTTAATTCAGTGCCACTTATAAAGATTTAATATGAGTCCGTTTATTTTTTATAAATTGAAAATCGATATTTGAAATTAATCTGTACTTTACAATTTATTAAAAATGCATTTTAAATTTTT
>NZ_JBMQQG010000087.1:0-5776 GCF_057362405.1 Ginsengibacter sp. | reverse complement strand
TTTCCGATAACAAACAGAATCGGTTTCTTAAATGTTTTTAAAACTTTCGTTCGGTCGGGTCTCTCAATCATAGCCTTATAGTATTGTATCAACGCTTCCGAAGAAAAATA
Source organism: Ginsengibacter sp. (assembly GCF_057362405.1). NCBI lineage: Bacteria > Pseudomonadati > Bacteroidota > Chitinophagia > Chitinophagales > Chitinophagaceae > Ginsengibacter > Ginsengibacter sp. The sequence continues at coordinate 5,666 of NZ_JBMQQG010000087.1, read as the reverse complement.
CTTTGAGAAGTTAATTAAATCGTCGACTAATTCGGGCCTCGTGTTTTTGGTTTTTTCTGAAAACAAATTCGCGGTAGTATTTTTAAGAAATAAGCCGGCTCCATTGTTTTTTATGAATTCAATTCCTTTTTTTCTAATCTGTTTCTTTGCGTCGTCATCTGCATATGCCGTCGAATGGAAAAGACCAAAAGCATTTAATAAGGCAGGATATTTTTCGGCAAAGGCAAGCGTGATGTAGCCTCCCATACTGTGGCCGAGTAACGTAAATTGTTGCCGCTTTTTCTCACTTAATTCTGTATTAACGATCGTCTTTATTACATCAGCATAATCCTCCATCTGTATTTCGCCTTCGAGCAATTCTGAGGAACCACTGCCCGGAAGATCCGGAACGATGACAAGAAAATGTTCCTTCAATTTCTTTAATTGGTGATTCCAGATGCGGCTGTCTTCTGCAAAGCCATGAAGTAGCATTACAGGTTTACCACTACCTTCTATTTTATAAAAAACCTTCTTCCCTTTGAAAATTATCTGTTTCATGCAACATTTTTTTGCCTCGGGCTATAAAGGATACTTCTAAATACCAGGATGGCAATAACCGGTATTAGCGCCGGATTTAAATGTTGTGGCAGAAAAAACCAGCATGCGAAAAGTACCAGGTTAAAAACTGCATAAACTTTAAAATATCTTTTTGCAGGCCTCCTGGCAGAATGCATTAAAAATGCGGCAACAGCATTAGTTGGCCAGGCCCACAGTAAATTAAGATTATCCTTACACATAAAATGATCCGTTCCCACCCACATGAAAATCAATAATATTCCAAGCAGGCCTGTAATAAAAAACATGAATCCATCAAATGCAATTAGCAACCTTTTAATAAACGAATTTTTGGAAAAGCTTAATAAAACGATCAATAAAAAAAAGCAGGAGAATATGAAAAGAGGATGCGTAAAATAATTAACTGTTACCGGCGGAGCATTTAACTCAACAATATTTTTCTTAGAGCTAACCAGTGGTCTTGAATCAATAGTGGAAGCATCAAAAGCCTGGAGAAGATAATCCGGTAAGAACATTACTTCGCGGGGTTTCATTATAACATCCATGCGTCTCCCCAATAGAATATCTATCCCAAGTTTACTCCACTGTTTATCATTTTTGTTTAGATATTCATAAATAAGATCACGGAAAGTTTTTTTGGAAGACAAAACATTTCCAAAATGGATGGACGTATCTGCACACTTTTCTACAAGGTCACGTAACCTCGTGGTACAGTTATCAAATGTAAAATCGTATTTATAGGTCCGGTTTGCCGCCATCATATTAGCCTGCAACAACATAACGATATTATATTTTTCGGCGCACGTTAGGTTTAATACCTGCTCCGTAATATCCCTTTTTTCTTCGATATATTCGCTGATGAAAGAATCAAAATCATCTGTTGATAAATAGAATGATAACTTGCCTCTTATAAATTTTGTATAAAATCCGGGCTCGTCAAAATTGAAAGTGCCATAATTATAAACGATATCCCGCCGGCTAACGCTATCGGTTACCCGAATAGCGCTGTGGCCAAAAGTAGAATACAATTCTTCGCCGGGCGAACAAGTTAAAATGCTTATTCGTAAATGACATTGATCATTTTGCGCCAATATATTTAGCGGTAAAAGAAATAGTGCGACAATTAAATATTTCAAGAACTAAGAATTAAAAATCAATCAATAAATATTAAACAATCAATCAGGGAATACTGAACGTTATGCCTTACTCTCTCAGGGGGGAGGGACTCTAACGGCTATAGTTAGGCGCTTCTCTTGTTATTTCAATGTCATGCGCATGGCTCTCCCTCATTCCCGCATTAGTAATTTTTATAAAAGACGCTTTTTGGAGGGACGCAATATCTTTAGCTCCGCAATAGCCCATACCTGCCCTGAGGCCACCCGTAAATTGGTGGACCACTTCACTTAAAAAACCTTTATAAGCAACCCGGCCCTCAATGCCTTCCGGAACAAACTTTTTGGCCTGCTCTTCGCCGTTTTGAAAATAGCGATCGCTGCTGCCCTGGGCCATAGCTCCTAATGAACCCATACCGCGATATTGTTTAAACTTTCTTCCTTCGTAGATAATTGTTTCGCCCGGGCTTTCTTCCGTTCCGGCAAAAACACCGCCCATCATTACGCAATCGGCGCCTGCAGCAATTGCCTTTACCATATCGCCTGTGTACCTTATGCCACCATCTGCGATTATGCCCGTCTCTTTGTTTTTTAAAGCGGCGGTTACTTCCAATAGTGCCGTTATTTGGGGAACGCCAGCACCGGCAACAATTCGTGTAGTGCAAATAGATCCCGGCCCGATACCAACCTTTACAGCATCAGCACCAGCATCAGCCAATGCTTTTGCGCCATTACCTGTTGCAATATTACCTGCAATAACTTCCATGTTTTTAAAATCCTTCTTTATTTTTTTAAGGGCGTCGATAACTCCCTTCGTGTGACCGTGGGCACTGTCGAGGCATATAACGTCTACGCCTACTTGTTGAAGGGCATAGACCCTGTCGCCAATATCTTTGGTAATACCAACTCCGGCTCCCACTAATAATCTTCCGAATGAATCTTTAGTTGCATGTGGATGATTATGCACCTGCAGAATATCCCTGTAAGTAATAAGGCCTTTCAATATACCAGCTTTGTTTACTACCGGAAGTTTTTCAATTTTATATTTTCTTAAAATAGATTGTGCCTTTTTAAGATCAGTTCCTTCCGGCGCCGTAACAAGGTTTTCCTTAGTCATTAGCTCACTCACCTTACGCTTGAAATTATCTTCAAATCTTAAATCCCGGTTGGTTAATATACCTACCAACTTTCCTCCTTTATCAACAATGGGTATTCCGCCAATTTTATTTTCTTTCATCAGCTTTAGCGCATCTTCAATAGTTGCCTCGATGCTTAACGTAATCGGGTCCAGTATTAAGCCGCTTTCGCTGCGCTTAACTTTCCTTACCAGGGCTGCCTGGTTTTCGATACTCATATTTTTATGCAAAATTCCCAGGCCACCTTCACGAGCCAGCGCTATTGCGAGGGAGGCCTCGGTTACCGTATCCATTGCTGCACTGAGCATGGGTATATTTAGCGAAAGTGTTTTGGTGAGATATGTAGAGGTGTTTACATCCCGAGGTAATACATCGCTGTAAGCAGGCATGAGTAATACATCATCAAATGTTAATCCTTCTATTAAAATTTTTTTGGAAACGGTTGGAGCGTTATTTATTGTAGCCATGTGCAAAGATAGTTGCCCCTATTCAATCTGCAAAAATCAGGATATAAACAGGCTGATTATTTTCTAACAGGCGTTAAGTTAATTTATAAATTTTGCCGGGGAGCGATGTAACTATTCCCTGCATTTCAAGCATGAGCAATGCTGCTGCAACCGCACTGCTGGAGAGTTTGCTCTGTAAAAAAAGCTCATCAATATGTATTTGTTCTGTTTGTTTTAAAATATCGGTAACTATTTTTTCATCCGGAGCAAGTTCAATAAATAATTCCCTTTGTTTCTTTACGGAAATCTCTTTTTTCTTTTTCCATCCCATATTTTCCACGAGATCATTGGCGTTAGTAATTAAACCCGCTTTATTGTTTTTTATCAGGAAATTGCAACCTTCACTTTTGGTATCGTTTATTCGCCCGGGAAAAGCGAATACATCTTTGTTATAACCATTTCCCAATTCTGCCGTTATCAGTGAGCCGCCTTTAATACCCGTTTCAACTACAATCACTGCATCACTTATTCCGGCCACAATCCTGTTTCTTGAAGGGAAATTTTGCCGGTCAGGTTTAGTACGACTTCTAAATTCAGTAAGTAATCCTCCATTTGCAATCATTTCTTTTGCCAGGCCTGAATTTTGCGAAGGATATATTTTATCAAGTCCGTGAGCAAGGACTCCTATTGTTTTCATTTCGTTTCTTAACGCAGCTTTGTGTGCGATACTATCTATGCCGAATGCCAGCCCGCTGATAATAAGGATGTCTTCACCTGCAAGTTCATCAATAAGTTTTTCGCATATGTTTTTACCATACTCGTTGTTATTTCTTGTGCCAACTACAGCAATAATTTTTGAAGTGTTTAAGTCAGCATTTCCCTTGTAATACAACATAGCAGGGCTGTCGTAACAATTCAATAATCGTTGCGGATAGTTTTTATCCGTCATGAACAGCGGAGCAATTTTATATTTTTTTATAAAATTTATTTCTTCCTCTGCCTGACGGAAATCATTAAAATTTTTTATTGAGTTAGCCCGTATGGATCCTATTCCTTCTAAAACGTCGAGATCTTTTTTCCTGGCAGCAAATACTGCTTCAGCACTTCCGAATTGATTAATTAAAGCTTTTGCGTGGATGTCCCCGATATTGGGCACCTGCGTAAGTGCAATTTGATATTTTAATTCTGATGACAAATAGAATAGAAATGTCAACAATAATAGAAAAAATTATTCAACTGAAACAACGCTCAATTCTGTTCTCCTGTTCAGGGCCCGTCCTTCTTCAGTTTTATTATCAGCGACGGGATTAGCTTCGCCTAGCCCTTTAAAGCTTAAGCGTTCATTCCTTATTCCTTTGTTCAATAAATAATTTACAACTGCCACTGCCCGTCCTTTTGAAAGGATAAGATTGTCAGCCGGTTTGCCAACATTATCAGTGTAACCGGTAATAAGCACTTTTATTGTTGGATTTTCATTCATCAATTTTACAATATTATCAAGTTCAGTTATTGATTCGGGTTTTAACTCGGTCCTTTTCGTATCGAAAAAAACATTCTTTAAAACGACGTGTGCATTTGCTTCAAGAGGTTGTAGCGGAATATCAGCCTGGAAAGTCGAGTCGGGAGCAGTACTGCTGATGTTATAATTTTCCGAGTAAAAAAGGTATCCCTTACGGTTAACGTTAAACGCATAATCTTTTCCAACCGGAAGGGTAACGAGGTAATTGCCATCCTCATCGGTTTGAAGTTTACTAACTAATTGTCGTGTATTGATATCGGTTAGTTCAACCGAAGAAGGCAATCCTTCATTGGTTTTTTTATCATACACTCTCCCTTTTACCCAAAGTGTTTTGAGCGGGCGTATATCTTGCCTGAGTTCAAATGTATAAATATCCAGGCCACCTTTTGTATCGCTCTTGTCACTCGAGTAGTACGCAGTTTTACCATCGGAAGCAATTACCAATGAGCCTTCATCATCAATAGTATTTACGGGATAACCCAGGTTTTCAGGTTTGCTCCACTTTCCATTTGGTAATTTCCGGGTTACAAAAATGTCAGGTTTTTCACTGTATCCCGGGTGCCCATTAGAGTTAAAATATAAAGTTTGATTATCGGCATGAATGAAGGGCGTGCTTTCATCGCCAGCCGTATTTACTTCTGCACCAAGATTAAGGGGTTGTCCCCAACGCCCATTTTCATCCCGATGGCAAACCCAGATATCCTTGCCACCAAATCCACCAGGCACGTTGCTGCTGAAATAAAGATCTTTTTTATCTGGCGATAGTGATGGTGTGGATTCCCAGAATTCTGAATTCACATTTGGCCCAAGATTTTGCGGCTCACTCCATCCGTTGTTAGTTAAGTATGAAATATACAAATCGCAACTGCCAAGGCCTTCAGGGAAATTGCAGCCAGTA
>NZ_JBMQQG010000086.1:0-7362 GCF_057362405.1 Ginsengibacter sp. | reverse complement strand
GTCCCCGATTCAGATCATTTATCATTAAAGTGCGGCGATACCACCACGGTGCTTTAAATAAACTATCAGGGATTTTTTCAAGATTGCGGTTAAAAAAAATATTCTTAAAAACGCCATCATCCACGAGGGTTCCTAAAGTACTGTTCGGAACTTTTGCCGCATACCAGTTTAAAGGTTTGAAGTTCAAAGTAGAAATATTTTCTCCGCCTGCATATACTTTATCGGAAGATTGTATTTGCCAGTGATCCTGCAGTTCATCATTCTTCACATTCCATGAATTGCTTTGAGAGAATACCGACCACGGCAGTATCAGCAAAAATATAAGTCCTAAAAATTTACAACCTGTTTTGTACATCAGAAAAATTATTTCGAAATAAAAAAAAGAAACACTTCCAATTTATTACCCATGCAATTGATAAACTGAAAAATTAAAAAATTGCAACCGTTAGAGAATTATAAAATTAAATAGAAAATTCCGGTTTGAATTTAGCCGGTTGATCCGGAGGTTTCGGTTCGTGGTATACGAACCGATGAGCCAGAATGAAAATGCAATTCATTTGATACCCCAAATTGAGTATTGATTCCAAATTTATGCCATCGGATATTTGAAGTTAAATTTATAAAAAATGAAAAAAATATTATCAATCTTAACTGTCTTGTTCTTACTCTGCACAACAACCATTCATGCACAGGATGAAAAGACAATTACCGGGAAAAAATTTAAAATCGGCCTTGGTTTGGAAGCCGCCTTACCGGTCGGAACTTTTGGCCAGGCCTATTCTGTTGGCGGCGGTTTAACGTTGCGGTTTTTGTATAAAATAACACCTCAATTTGGTGCCACCTTTACTACCGGCGCTATTGCGTTTGCACCTAAAAATCTAAATAACTTAAATGGTAATTCTAAGGCTACTCTAAATATCCCTTTTAAGTTAGGCGGCAGGTATAAGTTCACCAATAAATTTTATGGAATTATGGAGTTGGGCAGTACGCACAGCATCGTTTATTATAAAGACGTCAACAATAATCTTGCTCACGTTTCAGGAAACTCATTTACTTATGCTCCTGGCATCGGCGTGTTGCTGGGCGGTTTTGATGCAAGTCTTCGGTATGAAGGATATAAAAATGCGGGCTTCCTTGGATTAAGACTGGGCTTTTTCTTTTGATTCTATACGCCACATATTTCCAGACTTTCTTCTCATTCGAAATATTATAAAAAAATAAAGCGACAAAGGTATGGCTAAAATTGGCCATCCCTTTGTCATATACACAAATGTTACTGCTACTATTATTATGAGTTTTCCCGGGGGCCAAATCTGCCGAATTAAATTTAGATGTCAGGAGGCACGATGCCGACACGTGACGGGCAAATTTGAGCCATGCCTTTCCTTTCATACAAATTTCGTTTAGCCGTTGGGGTTGGACAGTGTTTTGGCAACTTAAGCGCTGAGCATTATAGAGTCTGTCGTGACAATAAGATTTTATTATTGGGCTGTCGGCCGCCCGCCGACAGCAGTATTGAGGCTGACTAACTGTTGACCGCTCATCCATCTTCCGCCAATAAAATATTATTTTGAAATTTAAAATTTTATTTTTGCTGCTCTTAATCCAAGCCTGTAAATTCCCACCTGCAGCTTTTTCCGAATAAAAATATGTTTATGAGAGTTGTGTTTATTATCTGTTTTTGCATAATTAATATTTATGCAAGTGCACAAAAAATAAGTGGTGACGTAAAAGATGAGTCCGGCAACCTTGTGCCCGCTTCTACTGCTTTTTTGTATAAGGTTGCAGATAGTTCCCTCATCAAAATGAGCGTTGGAAACAGTGAAGGCATTTATGAATTCGTTTCCGTAAACCCCGGTAAATATTTCTTAAAGATTTCAAGTGTGGGATTTCAAAATAACTATTCAGATTTTTTGGAATACGATGGAAATGATATTAGGGTTCCAACAATTATTTTAATAAAAAATGTAGCCCGTCTCAACAATATAGTAATAGCGGTTAAAAAACCGGTGATAGAAGTGAAGGCGGATAAGATAATTGTGAATGTTGAGAATAACATCAACGCAAACGGCCTTGATGGTATGGAGCTTTTAAGGCAATCGCCGGGCGTGTTGGTAGACCAGGATGATAATATATCCCTTGCGGGAAAAAGCGGTGTACAGATTTATATTGATGGCAAACCTTCTCCCTTAACGGCGAAGGATCTCAGCAGTTATTTGCGAAGCCTTCGCTCCAGTTCTATTGAATCTATAGAGATCATTAATAATCCTTCCGCTAAATATGAAGCGGCAGGCACCGGTGGCATCATCAACATCAAATTAAAAAAGAACAAGACTTACGGAACCAATGGCAATATCAATTACGATTTTACACAGGGAGTGTGGGGCAAACATAATGCAGGCATTTCACTAAATAACCGTAATAGAAATTTTAATTTTTTTTCCAACTATAATTTTAACCAGGGCGTAGACGAATTTGACTTGCAGGTATATCGTACTATACTCGACAGCACGTTCAATGCATGGAGCCCTTCCACCGACCACAATACTTCTCATAATATAAAAGCAGGTGTTGATTATACCATCAATAAAAAGAGCATACTGGGGATATTATTAAATGGCAATTTTTCAACAGATAGCAGTAAAGGGGATAACACAACTTATATTTCTTACGCTCCCACAAAAATGGCTGATCGCACTTTATTGTCCAACAACAGGTCTAAGTCCTCAAGGGATAATATTGGAATAAATTTAAATTACCGTTATGCAGATACATCGGGCCACGAACTGGGGATGGATGCAGATTACGGTTATTTCGGGCTGCGCAGCAATCAATATCAGCCTAATATCTTTTATGACCCAACCCTGCAAAACCTGTTGTACCAGAATAACTATTTAATGAACACGCCATCTGATATCAATCTTTACAGCTTCAAAGCAGATTATGAAGAAAATTTTAAGAATGGGCGTTTAGGCTTTGGTGGTAAGATCGCTTTCATTAACAGTGATAATGTATTTAATTTTTATAACCAGGATGCCGGCAGTCATTTTATTTACGATTCGTCTGCAAGCAATCATTTTATTTATAAAGAAAATATTAATGCGCTTTATGTAAATTATAATAAAAGTTATAAAAATGTGAGTGCGCAATTTGGAATACGTATGGAAAATACCAATACCAAGGGGCATTCAACGGGCTTTGTGAAAGACGGGGCAGGCTTTAAAGATTACGATGCAGCCTTTGTTCGCAGGCTGGTTGATTTCTTCCCCAGTGGCGCTGTAACCTTTACAAAAAATCCAAAAAGCCAATGGACGTTATCTTACAGCCGGCGCATCAACCGGCCATCTTACCAGCAATTGAATCCTTTTGAAGAGCGAAGTAGCCAGTATGGCGGATTTAAAGGGAACCCAAACCTGCGTCCCGAATATGCCAATTCGTTTAGCCTCATTAATGTATTTCACAACACGCTTGTTACAAACCTTAGCTTCACGCACACCAAAGACGTGATGGTTAATATATCAGATACTTTAAACGGCACCGAAAGTTTTTACGCACCAAAAAATCTCGCCAGGCAGGATAACGTAAGCCTGAGTGTCAATTACTCTTTTTCGAAAGCATGGTATTCCCTCATCGTTAGCGTTACCGGCTATTACGAACACAACCTCGCTGATTTTGGCGTCGGAAGAAAAGTGGACCTGGGCATATTTGCAGGCACCGGGTACATTGAGAATACGTTCACTATCGGTAAAGGGTGGACGACAAGTTTAAGCAGTTGGTATAATTCGCCCTCCATATTTCGCGGCACCATGAAAACCCGTTATCTTCTTGGAATTAATGGCGGCGCTCAAAAGGTTATCCTGAAGGGTAAGGGTAACCTGCGTTTAAATGTAAATGATATTTTTAAAACCATTAACTGGTATGGTACCAGTAATTTTGCGGGGCAAAACCTATGGGCCACTGCATTTTGGGATCCACGCAATGTTGTCATCGGTTTCAGTTATAAGTTTGGCAGTAACCAGGTAAAAGCAGCACGTGAACATCGGTCTGGGCTAGACGAAGAAAGCAAAAGAGCTGCTGCCAATTCAAACAATAACTAACGGGCAATATTAATCGATTTTTAGGTATTTATTCTACCAATAATAACCCGCTTTGATCAATAGAAAGTATTTTATCCGATCCGGTTGTCTTCAACATGAACTGATCGCCATCTGATTGAAGTGACAACTTATTGACAGCAACATACTCCGGGAGTTTCAGTTGAGAAAAATCATTTGTAAACTGGTGCGCAGTTTCATAATAACGTCTCTCTGTCTCATACACCGCCATTAACTGCATCCTGGTGTTCCAGTTTGTATCAGTTAAAAAAGCATCTTCATTGGTACCAACTTTTTGCGACGAGAATTGCAAATAACCCCAATACTCCGGCCGGTGCATATTGATTGCCCATTGCGGCGACCACACCCAATTATGTTCAGGCTCATGTAATTTGACATACGAATTGTTTTCAACTTTTACATTCCATTGAACCCGGCTAAAGTTGATTCTCCATTGAGTTCCTGCGGCAAGATGTTTTTTACCTCTTTCCAAATCAAGTAGTGATGACAGGGGAATCTTTATTTCAATGTTCCATGCGGTATCAACGTCCGAAGGATTATTTATAGTTCCCTCATAAGAGATGGCATATTGAATACCCTTACATTCCCATCCAAAAATCGGGAACCCACCGTCCCTGTAAGGCTTTTCCAGAAAAATATCCATCAAGGTTCCCAAAGCATTAAACTCCATCTCTCCATAATTATGATTATTTCCATCCGGGTTAATAAAAATTTCAAAATCATTATCATGAAAAACAATACTATCATGCTGGATAAGCGTTGCCCAGATATTTTTTGTTTCGATGTGTGCACCGATGTATAAACTGCTGTCGTCCCATAACATCTTTACATGTGTTTGTTCTGCTGGTTTCGGTTTAACAGGACCTTCAATATCCTGGAAAGAATCACTCCACTGCGCCGACTTCCAGCCAGGCTCATTTAATTTTCCATCTATGGTGATATCGTCCGATATCTTGTAACAAACATAATGAGGAGGCGCAGCAGCAACCTGGCAGTAAGCATTTTCATTTAAACAGAAGAACAGGATTATCGTAAAAACTTTATTCATCGAACTATCTTTTTTTGGTACAAAATACTACAACTAAAAACATGTGTGGCCAATTATATTTTTACTTTTATTCTTTTCAGTTAACATGCTGGTACAATTACTAATGAATTCACCTGATCGCTTTAATTGGCTTAAGGAAAATAATGTTGCGGCAGGGACACAAAAAACTATGTCTAACGGTAACGAACAGTTGAAGGAATTGCACTTCCTGGCACTTAGAACTTATTTACTCACTCTCCAGGGAATGCTTATGATAGATTTTGCTGATTAGAGTATCCGCTTGTCAATCTGAAAAACGCAGCAGAAAAGATTTTCCCAACCTTCGGACAGTTTTAATACAGTTTCGTCCTTCACTGGTTAGATTCAAGATTTCAAAAAATTAACTTGCTGCTTCCAAACCTGTTGCAAGCTCAAAGTCTCTTCTACCCTATTTAATTATTATTTCACAAACAAAAAAATTAAAAACATGAAAAAATTGATTTTTCTTTTATTGGCTTTACCATTGATTGGACTTGGCCAGAAGCAGACAGTTGTTAGTACCAGCCGCTATTTTCCAAAGGCAGACAAAGTACTGGAATTTGAAAAAGGGCTTACTGCCCATATTGCGAAATACCATAGTGGTGACTGGAAATGGCGGGTGTATGAAATACAAACAGGCGAAGATGCAGGCGGATACATGGTGGTAGAAGGGCCAAAATCCTGGGATGAATTTGATAAGCGGGGTAATCTTGGCGATGAGCACACGAAGGACTGGAACAAAAATGTGGCCCCCTATATGACAGATAAATATTCTTCGGTATTTTCTGAATATATGGAAGACCTGAGCACGGTGCCATTAGCCAGTTTTACTGATAAAATTTCTATCACACATGTGTTTCCTAAACCCGGTTTATCATCTATGGTTGAGGGAGTGATAAAAAAACTAAAAAAGGCATGGGAATCAGGTATGCAAACTATTGCCGTGTACAAGTCAGTTGTCTCCGGCCCATTTCAATATACGCTGGTCGCCCGGTATAAGGAAGGATTAAAAGAATTAGAGGAAGGATACCGCAAGCCTTTTAAAGAAAGGTATGAAGCCGCAAATGGCGAAGGCACGGCGGAAGACTATCTATCAAAAATTACTGAATCTACAGATCATGTATGGGCTGAGCTCCTGTATTACAGGCCCGATCTAAGTGCTAAATAGGAATAAATATTGTGGGTGATTTTAAACCTTCCTCTTTGTGGGAAGGTTTTTAATTTCGTGTCGTCCCGATCGTTAGTCTGACGCCAATCAAACTAAGTGCTGCCTGTATAACATGTATCATTGGATCATTTTACTTCCGGCAAAAGTCTCGTTGATGGTTCCTTTGTTCGCTTGCCTTAGTGGGGTTGTTATACATTAGGTGGAAAGAACATTGAAAGAAATGGGCTTTCACCCGATATCTATATAAAAATTACTTTCGAAGACCGTTTAAATAATAAAGATCCGCAAATTGAAAAGCGGTGGAAGAAATAATGAAGCAATTAAAGTGATGGGCGACGTACCAGCACGAGTTTATTGCGTAGATCTATATCGTTTAAAAATTTGCCAGCGATGTATTAAGTATGGTAGTTGTATTTTTGATCGAAATACAAACCCATCGTTATAATGTTGAAGAAGACTTTTTTATGTTGCATAATTTTCCTCCTATTCTACCAGGATTTCATTTCGGCGCAGTCATTAATTTCACAAGAAGCGATTCGCGATCGGATAGCTTTTTTAGCGAGTGATCAAATGAAAGGGCGCTTTCCCGGAACACCGGAAAGTTGGGAATGCGCAAAGTTTATCCGCACGAATTTTAAAACGGCTGGTCTCCAGCCCTTGGTAAAAAATTATTTCCAATACTTTCAACCGATTGTGAAAATAGATACAGGGGCAAACAATACTTTTCAGTTTGAAGAATTCAATGGCAGGTTAATCAATGATTATATCCCATTGAGTTTTACCGCAATGAAAACAAGCCTCACCAGTAGGGTAGTTTTTTGCGGGTACGGTTTGCAATTCCACTCTGATTCACTCGCGATAGATGATTATAAAAATTGTAATGTTACCGGCAAATGGGTAATGATATTACGCGGGCTGCCGAAACAGTTTAGCAAATACGCGGCGCTTAAAGATTCTGCGACGGACTATTCTAAAGCCAGGATTGCTATAAGAAATGGCGCTGCGGGAATACT
>NZ_JBMQQG010000085.1:0-21762 GCF_057362405.1 Ginsengibacter sp. | reverse complement strand
TTACAGCTTCTTTGTCTTCTTTTTCTTTTTTTAAGTCGAACGATGTTCCAAAAACCTTGTCCCATAAATGTGAACTTACACCAAATCCTTTTTCATCATTTTTATAATGATGTAAATGATGATTGCGCCAGATGGGTTTTAACCATTTAAATGGTGGATGCCAGGCGTGAATTGCATAATGCATGCTTGCATAAAGCAGGTATCCAAGCATAAAGCCGGGAAAGAAAATAAATGCATTGTTCAGCATCAAAAGGTAAATCATTAGAAAAAGGACTGAGGATATAATGATGCTTGGTAAAGGTGGCATAAAAAGGCGGGTGCGATCTCTCGGAAATTCATGATGATTACCGTGCAGAATGTAGGCAATTCTTTGCGTTCGTGGATTATCGGTTATTAAGTGAAAAATAAAGCGATGAATCATGTATTCAAAAAATGTCCAGAATAAAATACCTCCCAAAAAAATCAATGCAATTTTTAGGCTTGTGAATCCATAATTTTTCGACGCATAGTATGGTAGATAAATTATTACCGGTAAATAGATGCTCCAAATAACCAGGGGATGTGTTTTTGTAAAAAATTCTAGTGTCTTATTTGAGAATATTTGGGCGTGGCCTTTGTTATGAATTTTTTCAAACTTCATATAGATACTTTCTTTCTACAAAATTAATAAAATAATAAAAATAGTTATTTATAACACGCTACAATTATTGTATATATGCAATTTTATTCCTCATTTATAACATTAAGATTTGAGTGTATAAATCGTTTACCTTGCGGTCTTTAATAAATTTTTACTAATGAAACTAGTTTCTTACTTAAAAGAAGATCACGCACAATTAGCATTTTTAGTTGACGGTATTTTATACGATGCTGACAGGTTACATCCCGACCTGCCAGTATCAATGACGATGTTTTTAAATTATTGGGATTATGTTTTTCCGATAGCTCATTCTATTAACCGTTCTCTTGTTGAAGGAAACAAGAAATTTACAGGTATTGCAGTTGAGGATGTTGAAATTCTTGCACCGGTACCTAACCCAACCAGTTGCCGCGATGCATATGCATTCAGGCAACATGTTGCAGCGGCAAGGAAGAACAGGAGAATGGATATGATACCCGAGTTTGATCAATTCCCTGTATTTTATTTTACAAATCACAACGCCATACAAGGTCCGGGAGAAATTGTATGTATGCCTGATCATTTAAACAAACTTGATTTTGAACTGGAAGTTGCTATTGTAATTTGCAAACCCGGTAAAAATATTAAAGCTGAGGAAGCCGATGAATACATAGGAGGTTATATGATAATGAATGATGTAAGTGCAAGAGAATTGCAATTAGAAGAAATGAAATTAAATCTTGGTCCCGCAAAAGGAAAAGATTTTTCCACCATTATAGGCCCGATGTTAGTTACGCCTGATGATTTGGAAGAATATTTAATTGAGCCAAAAGAAAATCACACTGGTAATGCTTACAACCTCAGCATGAAATGTTGGGTAAATGATGTGCAGGTTAGCGAAGGGAACTTAAGCGACATGGAGTGGACATTTGCTGAAATAATTGAACGTGCAAGCTATGGAGTACAATTGTATCCCGGTGATATTATCGGCAGCGGCACCGTTGGCACAGGTTGTTTTCTCGAATTAAACGGAACCGGGAAATTAAACGATCCTGATTACAAAGAGCAATGGTTGCAGGAGGGAGATAAAGTAGAGATGGAAATTGAAAACCTGGGAAGGTTAGTAAATACCATTGTAAAAGATGAAAGCGATTTTTCGATTCTGGCGCTGAAAAAGAATCTTTAAATAATTATGTATAAAACGATTTTATTAAAAGATATTAAGACACCGGAGGTGCAAAATTTTCTCAACCACGCAGTAGCTCCCAGGCCGATTTGTTTTGCATCCACTATTGCTTCAAATGGGAATATCAACCTCAGCCCTTTTAGTTATTTTAATTTATTCAGTGTTAATCCTCCCATAATTGTTTTTTCACCATCACGAAGAGTAAGAGACAATACAAACAAACACACATTTGAAAATTTACAGGAAGTTCCTGAAGTAGTCGTAAACATTGTGACGTATGATATGGTGCAGCAAGTGAGTCTCAGCAGTTGTGAATATCCGAAAGGAACTGACGAATTTATAAAAGCGGGATTTACAAAAGAACCATCGCAATTAATAAAACCTCCAAGAGTAAAAGAGAGTCCGGTTCAAATGGAATGTAAAGTCATCGAGATAAAGTCCTTAGGTAAAGAAGGAGGTGCCGGAAATCTCGTTATTGCCGAAGTCCTAATGATTCATATTAATGAGAGTATTCTTGATAAGGATGGAAAGATTGATCAGCTAAAACTACATCACGTTGCTCGCCTGGGAGGTAACTGGTACGCAAGAATAAACGAGGAAAATTTATTTAAAGTGGCAAGGCCGCATACATTGCTGGGTATTGGAATTGACAATCTACCTGAATCGATTAAACACAGTACCATACTAACGGGAAATCATCTTGGCCAACTAGCCAATTTGCATGAATTCCCGGTTATTGATCCTTCGTTTGAAGATGAAAAATTGAAAAATATTTTTCAATATTATTCGCTGGATCCGGCAGAGATGGAAAATGAATTGCATTTGTATGCAGCTGAATTGCTTAACGTGGGAAAGGTAGCTGAAGCCTGGCAAGTGCTATTGGCGTTAATGTGAGAGAAAATATCTTAATCCATGAGCGCTGTAAAATATTAGTTGCTTTGTTGATCTCCATGCCAAAAGTTACCTTTGCAAAAAATTACACTTTGTTTGTCGATTTAATGACAAACATTTTTATTTAAAATTATGAGCAGTCAACATCTATCGGAGCAGGAAGTTATCAGGAGAGAAAAATTAAAGGAGCTCGCAAAACTTGGTATTGATGCTTACCCCGCCGAGCTATATCCAGTGAATACAAACGCTGCATTTATAAAGTCGAATTATAAGGAACAGGAGAATAAAAGTGACTTTGCGGATGTATGCATTGCCGGCAGAATAATGGGTATACGCGATATGGGCAAAGCATCGTTTGCAGTGTTGCAGGATTATAGTGGCAAAATTCAAATCTATGTGCGCAAAGACGATATTACTAACGGAGAAGATAAAACGCTCTATGATGTTGTTTGGAAGAAGCTACTCGACATTGGCGATATCATTGGTGTTAAGGGCTTTGTTTTCACGACCAAAACCGGAGAAACTTCCATTCATGTTACATCGCTTACGCTGCTTTCAAAATCTTTGAGGCCATTACCGGTGGTTAAGGAAAAAGATGGTGAAACGTTTGATGAGGTTACTGATGCGGAATTCCGGTATCGTCAACGCTATGCTGATTTGATTGTTAATCCGCATGTGAAAGATACATTTGTGAAGCGAACAAAAATGATCAATGCCATCAGGCAATTTCTTAACGATCGTGGTGCTCTTGAAGTAGACACACCGGTACTTCAAAATATTCCGGGCGGTGCGGCGGCAAGGCCTTTCATTACACATCACAATGCATTAGATGTACCCTTTTACTTGCGCATTGCGAACGAGCTCTTTTTGAAAAGGTTGATCGTTGGTGGCTTTGAATGGGTGTATGAATTCAGCCGGAATTTCCGGAACGAAGGGATGGATCGTACGCATAACCCGGAGTTTACCATACTTGAATTTTATACAGCCTTCAAGGATTATTTTTGGATGATGGAAACAACAGAACAGCTGTTAGAGGCTGCAGCACGAGCCGTCAACGGCAGTGAGAAGGTCATGTCCGGCGAGATTGAAATTAATTTTAAGGCTCCATACAAAAGAATAACCATGTATGATGCTATTAAAGAATATACAGGAATAGACATAAGCGATAAAGATGAAAGCGGTTTAAGAGAGGTTTGCCAACAGTTAGGCATACACGCAGATAAAACAATGGGACGAGGAAAGCTGATTGACGAAATTTTTTCTGAAAAATGTGAGGAGCATTTTACACAACCTACGTTTATAATTGATTATCCTGTAGAAATGAGCCCGCTTACAAAAAAGCACAGGAATAAGCCCGGACTGGTAGAACGTTTTGAATTAATCATTAACGGAAAAGAAATAGCCAATGCCTATAGCGAGCTTAATGACCCTCTGGAGCAAAGAGAGCGCTTTGAGGAACAGGCAAAACTTATGGCACGGGGAGATGAAGAAGCTATGTTTATCGACTATGATTTTTTACGGGCACTCGAATACGGCATGCCTCCTACCTCAGGTATCGGAATTGGAATTGATCGGTTATGTATGTTGTTAACCAACCAATCATCTATTCAGGACGTATTGTTATTCCCTCAAATGAGGCCGGAGAAAGGGTTTGAAACAGCTGACGGGGCAGACGATCAAAATAGCTAATTAGTTACACCAGGTTCTCTTTTTCTTCAAACTGCATTTTATGCAATTTGTAATAATGTCCTTTTAATGCCAACAGTTCGACGTGAGTTCCCATTTCTTTGATTTCTCCTTTATCGAGAACCATTATTTTACTTGCCTTACGAATTGTTGATAAACGATGCGCAATTACGATGGAAGTGCGGCCATTAATTAGGGTGTCAATTGCATGTTGTATCAATAACTCGCTTTCGCTATCTATTGATGAGGTAGCCTCATCCAAAATAAGAATAGCTGGATCGAAGAGCAAAGCCCTGATAAAGGATAATAATTGCCTTTGTCCCAAAGAAAGCGTTGCGCCTCTTTCCATTACATTATAATCATATCCGCCGGGTAATTGCATGATAAATTCATGAACACCTATCATTTTAGCGGCTTCTTCTACCTGTTGTTTTGTTATGGCATGGTTGCGAAGCGTTACATTATCGTACACCGATCCCCCAAATAAAAAAACGTCTTGTAGCACAACGGCAACCCTGCTTCTTAAAAATTCAATATCGTAGTCTTCGATATTTTGATCATCGATCTTTATAGCTCCTTTGTTTATATGATACAGGCGGTTAATAAGGCTGATAATAGAGGTTTTACCGCTACCGGTGTGTCCTACAATCGCAAGGGTTTCTCCTGGCTTTATCAGGAAGGAAATATTCTTTAGAACATATTCTTCATCAATATATGCAAACCAAACTTTTTCAAATTCTACTTTACCGCGCAATTCGATTTGCTTAATGCCGGCGTGTGTTTCCGGCGTTACATCAGTATTGTCTAAAACTTTAAAAACCCGCTCGCTGGCAACCATGCCCATTTGGAGTACATTAAATTTATCGGCTATGACTCTTAGCGGACGGAAAAGCAGGTTAAGATACATGATGAAAGCAATAATTACTCCCGCATTAAAACCATTATTGGCGCCCCACCAAACCAGTAGTCCTGTGGAAAAAGCCAAAACAATTTCTACCACCGGAAAAAAAACAGAATAGGCAAGAATAGCCCTGATATTGGCATTGCGATGTTGTTTATTGATTTCTTTAAACTTTTTAAATTCTTTTTCTTCCACAGCAAAAGCCTGGACTACGCTCATTCCCGTTATGTGTTCCTGTACAAATGCATTTAGTGCCGCTACCGCATTTCTCACTTTAATAAATGACTTATTTACACTTTCCTTAAAAAAATAAGTGGCAACTATTAATATTGGAAATGGAGCAAGACAAACTAATGTTAAACGCCAGTCAACAAAAAACATAAACAGTAAAATCGAAATAATTGAAAGCAAATCTGAGATAATTGGAATAAGTCCGTCAGAAAAGATATCATTTATAGATTCAATGTCGTTGATGGTTCTGGTAGTTAATGTACCAATAGGCGTTTTGTCAAATTGGGAAAGATTAAAACTAAGCACCTTTTTATAAACTTTTACTCTCAGGTCTTTGACGACCGTTTGCCCGAGCCATGAGGTTAAAAAAGCAAAATAAAAACGCATACCGGTTTCAATTAAAAGAATTCCTATTTGGATAACTGTTATAAGAATGAGCCAATAAGTATTTTGGTCTTTGATAAAAACATTAACCGTGTATTGAATTAGAAAAGGCCGAAGTGGTGACACCACAGCAAGCAGTATCGAAAGAAAAATCGATATATATAGTTTCTTTTTATAAGGTTTGGTAAAAGCAAAAACTCTTCTGAGAACACTTAAATCCAGTAGCTTTTTGCGCTTTTTCTCTTCAGGCATTTAACAAATTTAAATGAAAATGGCCTCATCTCAATAGGAGGCCAGCCAGTCGGTTAAGCCCTCATCCGGACGAATTGAACGGGCCCTTATTGCACTACCTCACCACTACGGCTATACGCTTTTATAAACAAAGCGCCCAGGTTTTTTTGAGGAGGAATATAGTCTTCAAAAGTTTCCCGCAATTCTTTCGGGGCTTTATTAAAATAGTTGGTTAGCGCTGCCCACATTTGGCGCCAGTCAATATTGTCTCCGTTTCGGAGTGTATTGTCAAGGGCATCAATAATAGGCTTATTAACATCTTTGGCACCTGTTTGTTTGGTAGAAATAATGTGTGCCTCCGGGGCATTTTTCAATATAGATTTAAGATTTTGATATCCGCCACAGGAACCGAGCATGATAATTTTTGCATTTTCTGAGAGTTGCTGAATTGTATACGGGAGATGATAACTGTGTCCCCTGTGAATAACGATTGACGGATTTAATCCAAGTTTGTCCATATAATCAATCAGGTCTTTTTGTGCATCGGCATCTTTATCGGTTGCATTATCCAATGGTAAATTGGCAAATATCCAAACCGGTTTTCCTTTTATTGATTTTATTTCAATCCACTCTTTCTTGTGGGTAATTTGCCAATCGTTGGATGGGAACGAAGTAAGATAACTGTTGAAGGATTCTTTACCATCTTTATCGCCATAGAAAAATACCTGTTCAATGATGCGGCCGGAGTCATCTGCGAGATATTTATAGTTTACGGTGAAAACCGGAGGGATACCTATTTCTTTTGAAAGGTCAATACCATTTTTTTCATCTGCTGAAAGAAAAATAATTTTCAAAAGATTGTAGATCTTTTTGCCATGTTCGTTATTGTCTTTTATACACCTTTGTTCGTTAGCTTCTACATTACGCAGCATCGATTGTTGCAGCACAGGATTGGTAATACTGCCGTAAGAGTCTGCTACATCCACTGCATCTTCCAATGTTCCTGTTCTTTCAAGGTTCGAAACAAAAGCCTGCATTAAAGTCTCTGATTCACGTGCAGGCATGCTTTTTAAAAATTCATCTAACTTGTTGTAACCAGCTGCAGTCTTAATAAATTTCTTAAAGTGGTCAAAATTTAACGTCATTAACAAAGAATCGCCATGAGGCACAGGTCCCATTTTTTGCATCATACGGTCGAAAGCATATTTATAACTCGAAGTATAAATATCGTTTTCCCCCAATACCATCATATAATACAAATCCTCTGCGCTTAAAGGTTCAATCGCATGGAAGCGAATAGCAGGATTGGGATTTTCATGAAGGTTATTGATAGGGTTTATAAAATGCTGAACGGCTTTTCTTTGCAACATGTCCAACAATCCATCCGAGCCAAGCATGGCAACGGGTGTATCACCGGAGACTAACCTGGGATAATAACTTTCTTCAGTTTTAACCAGCAATTTATAATAACCTACGCTATCATAATTGTTATCTGAAGTGCCTGCAGACTTTGCAATATTTTCCATTGTTTGCCGGCCATTAATAAGATCATCTAAAAAAGGGAAGTAGAAAAGCGCCCGCTGCTGAAGTTTGCTTAGTGCTACGATTGTTTTTATCCTTACATCAGTATTTCTTCTTATTAATTTTCCTTGTGGGCTGCTAACCGCTTGTGCATAAGAATACAATTGGCTGGGACTATAATTAAAAGCCTCAATCACCAGCGAATCTGCAAATGGCTCATGTACATAAGGCCCGATATTGGCTAATATTTTATCAGGATTGTGTTCGCAAAATTTTAGAAACAAAATTTCCTGGCTTTCTTTATAGCCGGCATTTTCATTGAATATATCTGCATTGATCAATCCTACTTCATAAGGAACCTTTTTTATTAGCGGTAGCATGTTTTCGCCCTTAAGATTGGCAAACATGATTTCAGTAAAATTATCTACCAGCAAAGGTGCTAATGAAGGATCAAGTTTGTGAAACCGCCATGCGTTGGTAAATTCCCTTACCAAAGATTCTACGAAGCGCAGGTATCGTATCTTATCGTTATTAGTAGCGAGTTGGGTATTTATCTCAATATCATTCCTCAGCACATTTACTTTTCTAAAAATAGCATCGGTAACCTGCAGGTTTATTTCGGGATTTGAGGAAACTTTTATCAATCCATCAAGATGGCCGTCTGCCATGTCGGCTCTTTTTTGCTCGGCTATAATTTTATCGTGAAATACCCGCCTGTTTAGGGGAATGGTTGTTGTATCACCATTTGCGAGGGTAAAAAGTGGAATAAAAAAAAATGAAACGAAAATGTAAAAAATAAACCTCATAATTTCTTGTGCTAAAGAAGCAAAAATACAACCAATGCCTGCAAATTTATTGCATTGCCTGATTTATAAGAGTTTAGACACCCGCAAAAGGCTGCACAGCATTACGGATTAACCTTTTTTTAGGAAGTTGCTTGCCCTGCGAAGCAATATTCAAAAAAAAAATTAGAAATATTTCAATATTAAAAAATTGTAAACAAGTTCGTCCGGATAATATTTTGATATAGGTTTGCGCATCATGGCACAAGAAAGCAAGCCGAGAACAATTTTAATTGCGGATGACGAACCGGATATACTGGAGATTGTGAGCTTCAATCTGCAGGCGGAGGGGTACGAAGTTATTACTGCAAAAAATGGCAATGAAGCTATTGAGATGGCTAAGATTCATAATCCTGACTTGATCATTCTCGACGTTATGATGCCCGGAAAAACAGGCTTTGAAGTCTGTAAAATTCTACGAACGCTTCCTGCTTTTGAGAATACGATCATTATGTTTTTAACTGCGTTGAATGATGAGAGCACTGAAATAAAAGGTCTTGAAACGGGAGGAGATGACTACATTACCAAGCCAATAAGTCCCAAAGTTTTGGTGACACGGGTGAACACGTTGTTCCGGCGAATTATTAAAGAAACAGGCAGCGTTTTGCAGATAGGCGATCTTATAATTGACCGCGAAAAATATGTTGTTACATCGAATAACGAGGAAATTTTTTTGGCCAGAAAAGAATTTGAATTGCTTGCATTGCTCACGTCAAAACCATCCAAGGTATTTTTACGGAATGAAATTCTGCATAAAGTATGGGGTACTGATGTGATAGTTGGAGACAGAACAATAGATGTTCACATAAGAAAGATAAGACAAAAGCTGGGCGGCGATTGTATTACAACCGTTAAAGGTGTGGGTTACAAATTTCAGATGCAATAATCGTGTTCCTATACTAAAGCTTTCCTAACTCCGTTTTTATAGACACCTTTAAACCTGAATCATACATAATTTTCACATTTGTTTTTTGATTTAAAGGGTAAATTTGATTCAAATTTTAATTTATCTCTATGAAAAAAATTCTTACCTCAACCTTGTTTTTGTTTGCATCCATCGTGTTGTTTGCCCAAAAAGATTCCTCGTCCAACTTAAATGGGATGTTTAAAAAAGCAAGTTCATTATTTGGAAAAAAATCCACGTCTAATAGTTCTTCATCAAGCTTATCAAGTAGTGAAATTGTTTCAGGCTTAAAGGAGGCGCTTTCTCTCGGCGCTCAAAAAAGTGGCGATAAATTATCTGCTGCGGATGGTTTCTTTAAAGATGCGGCTGTAAAAATATTATTGCCACAGCAGGTACGCGATGTTGAAAATAAAATGCGCATGTTAGGTTTTGGTAAGTTGGTAGACAATGCTGAACTAAGCATGAACCGTGCGGCTGAAAGTGCTTCTAAATCCGCAGCGCCTATTTTTCTAAGTGCTATTAAAAAGATGACTGTAACAGACGCATTTAATATTTTAAGAGGAAGCGACACTGCAGCCACCGCATATCTTCGCAAAACAACTTCTCCTGAATTGACTACTGCATTTAAACCTGTGATTGATACTTCTCTTGATAAAACGGATGCTAAAAAATACTGGAAACAGGTTTTCACTACCTATAACAAATTTTCCGGCAAGCCGGTAGATACTGATATCGTAGGTTATGTAACCGGCAAAGCTCTCGATGGATTATTTTACTACGTTGCCCAGGAAGAAGTGAGTATACGAAAAGACCCAGCGGCAAGGGTAACTGATGTTTTGAAAAGTGTGTTTGGTGGGAAATAACATAAACACGACTAGTCAGGGTTCTCTCGATATTGTAACTTTTATTAAAAAGTAATTTGAAACATCGCAAGTCCAATCTGGTTTATCATAAGTAAGTAAGCTATCTGCAATCTCCGCAAACACCCGTTACAACCATTTCTGAATGCTGTGGCTTGAAACCTTTTGGCAGTTTAACTTCCGGTACATCTACTCCATCGAGGCAAATGGTTTTATTACACTCATCGCATATAAAATGAACATGATTATCGTGGTGATGCCCTGGTGCACAATCGTTTTTGCATAACGCATATTTTATAGAATTATCCGTGGTTGGAATAAGGTGAATAATACCTTTCTCTACAAAAGTTTGTAACGTGCGATAAACGGTAACTCTGTCAAAAGATTCGCGGGTATTTTTTTCAATATCAGCATGCGAGAGGGCACCATCCTGTTTAAGAAAAAGTTCGAGAATATTTAAGCGGCTATCGGTTATGCTTAAACGATTTTGTTTTAATATGTCTGCGGTTTTAACTGGCATAAAAAATTAACCGGGATTGTTACTAAATGTCGAATGGTTAAAAATATTTCCATTATAAGGCTCCTTCAACAGTTTTTGAATGTCATCCTGCAATCGTTGCAATTCGTCATCTTTTAATCCATCGTAAATACCTCTTACCCTTCTTTCCTTGTCAACCAATGCAAAAAATTGCGTGTGAATAAACTGATCGTTTATATTTAATGAGTCGTTTTTAGCATTGTCGAGAAGGTAACTTTGCTGCGCCATTCTATATAAAGAATCTTTTGTGCCGGTAACAAAATACCATTTGGCCGCAAAATGAGGATTTTTACCGATCATTTTTTCTTCGTAAGCTTTCAATAAAGGAACCGAATCAGTTTCAGGCATAGAAGAATGAGAAATTACTGCAAAATCACTATCATTTCTGAAGGCTTCAAAAATGGTAGCAAGATTGGCATTCATCTTGGGGCAGATACCTTTGCAGGTGGTAAAAAAATAATCAGCTACGTAAACTTTGCCATCTACGTTGTGTTCAGTAACTGCATTTCCATCCTGGCCGGTAAACGAAAAATCCTGCACATAATTCATTACCGGCAATTTTACCTTGTAGTAATCTGTTCCAGAAAAAAGAAATAAGAAGAAAGCAGTTATCAGTACAATGAAGAAGCCTGAATAAAAAAATATTTTCTTTTTCATAAGTTAAAAAGGTAGCATTTTTTGCGGCATACCATGTTTAATAAAATGTAAAATTGCTGCAGTGGATAAAAAAGGGAATTTTATTTTATGCATCGTTGTTGCAAATATACTATTTTTGTAGTTATGTTCAATTTTCTAAAGAGAATTAATTGGGATTTGATGGGTGTGATAACTTCAGTAGCTTGTGCTATTCATTGTGCCATTCTTCCTTTGATTTTAACATCACTTCCTTTATTTGGCATAAATATTATACACAATCTTTTTTTTGAATGGACTATGATTGGCATTGCGTTTATCGTTGGATGCTATGCTTTATCGCACGGCTACAAAAGCCATCACAGGAACTTGAAGCCTTTATTGATATTTAGCGCAGGCTTTATTTTTTTAATTCTGAAACAAATTTTCTTCAAATACGAATTTGTTTTTTTAGCTCCTGCTGTTTGCCTCATATTATATGCTCATCTTTTAAATTTTCGTTTCATAGCTCAATTTAAAACTGCTGACACGCACATTCATTAACCGGATTATTATTTATCTTGTTAATAAAAGAATGAAAGAATTATTCATCGGTTTATTTATTATTTTCTCCTCCATTATTTCCCATGCTCAAAGTATGGATGAATTGGCTATTCGACACATATTAGATAAACAAGTAACCGCCTGGAATGCAGGAAATATTGATGAATTCATGAAAACCTATTGGCAAAATGATTCACTAATATTTATAGGAAAATCAGGAGTAACCTATGGATGGAAGTCAACATTCGAAAATTATAAAAAACATTATCCGGACACTGCCGCAATGGGACAACTAGCTTTTAAAATATTGGAATTAAAGCCGCTTTCTTCCGAAGTCTATTTTGTTATAGGTAAATGGCACTTGCAGCGAACAATAGGAAATATAGGAGGATATTTTACTTTATTATTTAGAAAAATTAATGGGAAATGGTTACTTGTAGCTGATCACAGCAGTTAACTTTTGGTTGCATGCAATTTCGCAAGCAGGTATTTATTGAATAAGAAAATTCTTAAAATCTGTGCTATCTCCGGAAAAAACATTAAAATCGACAGGCGCTTTAATGCCATTAACCCGACCATTTTCGCTATGTTGCCAAAACATCCATTTGTGGTCAATTCTGGGTTTTACGGGTTGTAGATAATGGGCTATCCAAACAGGGTAGTTATCAAAATCATTTTGAAGATACCGGTTGTAAAAATCAATATTGGTATAGATTATGGGCTGAACACCATAATATTTTTGCACTACTGCAATCCAATCAGCTACTTCTTTTTTTATTTCATTTGCTGAAACACCAAATGATTTTTCGATATCTATCACCGGTGGAAGATCCCCTTTTTTTAAATCTACTATTTCTATAAAATTAGCGGCCTGTCTTCTTCCATTTTTGCCCGCAATAAAAAAATGATATGCCCCTTTGCAAATGTTTTGTTCTTCTGCTTTAAGCCAATTGCGCCTGAATTGGTTGTCAACGTTGCCTACGCCTTCTGTCGCTTTAATAAAAGCAAAACCGATTTTAATTCCGTCGGCATTCATTTCACTAACTTCTTTCCAGTTAATGACACTTTGATACTTACTTACGTCAATGCCATGAATTTTATATCCACCGGGAATAGAAATTTGAAAGTCGGGGTAAAAGACATCTGACGACTGCATAAAATAATTAACAATATAATATGCCCCAACAAAAGCAAATGCCAGCCAAAAAATTATTTTTAAAAAATATTTAGAAGAAGATCGTTTCTTTTTTCTTGCCACAGGGTTATCTTAATAATTCAGTGCAATAATATGCTTCTGAAATTATTGTTTCAAAATCTTTTTTACATATCTAAAACCGTCGCTTGTTTGCAGTTTAATTATGTAAATTCCCTTAGAGAATGATTGCGTATTTATCGTTGTATAAAGTGATCCATTCAACAAAATATTTTCATTGAATACAAGGCTTCCTTTCGCATCATAAATTTGCACATAAGCTTTTTGGGCGGTAAAATTATGGAGGTACAAATTAAAGCTATTTAGAAATGGATTCGGAAATACCTGTACAACATTATCTCCCGTTATGTTGTCACTTATTTTTTCAGAATTATTGTTTTTTGTTATTAGCCAGTAATCAGGATCTATAATAACTGTATCAGCAATAAAGCCAATGTCATTAAAAAATACCTGGCCATTAAATGTATTATTAACAACAATAGTTTTTTGCTGGGTTGCATTTTTAAATTCTAATGCAACAGGCAGCGGAAAAAATGTAACCGAAGGATGCGATGTTGTTTGGCTCATGTGTATTTTTACATAGTCATTGCCAATTTGTGTCCATTGCACGTTGTAAGAAGGATAGCCTTGCCCATAAAACCAATCATCAAAAAATTCTTTCAAATCTATGCCACTTGCAGCTTCCATATTTCTTATAAAATCTTTGGTTATTGCAAAGCCGAATGCTATGGTGGAATCATAAAAATACCGGCGCATTCCTTTAATAAAAACGCTGTCGCCCAATTTCCAGCGCAACATATATAAAAGATGAGATCCCTTGGTATAACTGAGCCTTCCATCAAAAATTCGATTTACATTAGTCGTATCATCAACCCAAACGGAGCCGCCGGGAAGCGAAGTAATATTTTCAATCTCGCTTTTCCGCGTGGCTAACACGGCCTGTGGGAATCTAACTTCAAAATCCATAATAGCAAGGTGAGTTGCAAAACCTTCGTTTAACCAAATATCCCTCCAACTACCACAAGTTATCTTATCTCCAAACCATTGATGTGCCAGTTCGTGGGCCATCAGGTTTTCGTTGGGAGTTACAATAAATGTTGATGTTTGATGCTCCTGTCCGCCGCCCCAACCAAACTGTACATGTCCATATTTTTCTTTAATAAATGGATAATTGCCAAAAACACTGCTATAGTATTTGAGAGCGGCTAGTACCTTAGGTGTGTTCTCCTGGAATAAAGAAAGGCTCTCGGGATAACAAAAAGTCTGCATGGGTAAACTAATATCTCCTAACTGCACACTATCGTCAAACTCTGAATAGTTGGATACTGCCATACATATTAAATAAGTGGCTATTGGATAACGATGTTTCCAATGCGTAATTTTATTAAGGCCATTTATAATCTCGCTTTGCCGCAGCCCATTAGATGCTGCGGTATACTGGGAAGGATTTGTTATAATAACATCAATTGAGTCAGCTTTATCGTCAAGTCCATTCCTGCACGGCCACCAGTCTCTGCTGCCGTAAGGTTCACTTAAGGTCCATAAAATCGGCGTTCCAGCATGTTGCGACGTAACAAATGACCCAAATCCATCATTGGGCGGTATACCCTGGTAATAAATGCTGAGAGAGTCCATGTCACCAATAGCTATTGTTGATCCTAAATATATGGTCAGTGTATTGTTCGAATGAATAAAAGATAGCTTGCCATTGATGTCCTTAATGCTGTCAACTATTAGGCTATCTGTTAAATCAAAAGAAATACTATCGGTGCCGACGGTAATTTTAAAATAAGATGTAACCTTTCCTCTTATATATCGCACGGCAGGATCTACATTCCACTCACACCTATAATAGGTTACTTCAAAGTTTAAAAAGGCTTTGGAGGTTTTTTCGGTATTTTCAATACTTGCGAAAGTTTCTTTCTCAGTGTCAATAATTTTATTTTGTGATTTTAAATAATCTTGAGACGATTGACCATAAGCAATTGATATAAAAGCAACTATAAATAAAAAAATTATTTTCATTTTGATTTCTTTAACGATTTTTTACCCTCAAACCTTGCATCTCTAACTTTTCGGTATTACTTTTGCATAACCTGCCACAAAAAGGTACTGATTATATTCATTCCATTAAGACATAATTTGCTATCCTCTTTTTTAATTGCGTGTATTGGCGTAGTTATTAACCTTGAAAAATCTGGTGACTGATCCAAAATCAAGTTTTTAATTTCAGATTCGAGATTGAAAATTTAATATGGAAAACTCATGTTGGAAACAAAATCCTGCTAACATCAGGGTCATCAGTACAATTAAAAAAATTAGGATGAAATCGATTCAATCAAAAAGTTTATTAACGTTAATTATAATATTTTTTATAATTGGCTTTACTACATCTGCGAAATCAATTATTGATTCACCCGGTTACAGCACTCTTAACGCTGAAATTTCCACTGAACCAACCACAGAAATCAATCCGCTTTCAGTGGTATATCCTGTTAGCTTGCAGGGATACAGAATGCAAACTAAAGAATACATAAAGGCTTTTAGTAAGAAAAAACGCGAATACATTATCTATATTTTCGAAAAAGGTCAAAAATTTTTCCCCAAAGCAATAAATATATTAGATAAACATGGCCTTCCATTAGAGTTGGAAATGATACCCGCATTGGAATCGCAATTTAACGCCAATGCTGTTTCTTCAGCAGGCGCAGTAGGTTATTATCAATTTATGAGCGAACTCGCAGGAGAATATGGGTTACATGTAAAAGGTAAATATGATGATCGCAAAAATTTTACAAAATCCAGTATTGCCGCTGCTAAATTTTTCAAAGACCAACTTGATTATTTCAACAATGACCTGTTGTTGTCAGTAGCGTCTTATAATTGTGGCCCGGGCAGGGTAAGACTTGCAATTAAAAAGTCGGGAGAGGCGAATGCAACTTTTTGGGATATCAAAAGTTATCTTCCTTTTGAAACCAGGAAATTCGTGATGGACTTTATCGCATTTAATGTAATAGCCGCTAATTACGATAAATTTCTAAATAATAGGCTTGATTTTAATGAACCGCCGTTAATACAAATTGCGGCAGCGGATTCGGCCCTTGATGCCGATTCGCTAACGGTAAAAGCACTATAATTTCGTTCTCATTATTGTTGATATATCTTTGCGCATCAATGCCCCGGATAAACTTTAATGATAGCGTCAATTTTTTTCGGAAAATTACTTTTCGCAGATTGTGGAATGCAACCAAAGTACTTTCAAGCTTTTATGTTAGTCGCATAACCGCTAAACCAGTACAATGGGGATTGCCCATCTCTGTTTCATTCGAGCCAACTACTTCGTGTAATCTTCGCTGTCCCGAATGCCCCAGTGGCCTTCGGGCTTTCACCAGGCCGACTGGTATGCTTGAAAATAGCTTTTTCAGGCAAACAATTGATGATATTTATAAAGACATTGTTTACCTCATTTTTTATTTTCAGGGAGAACCCTATTTAAACCGCAATTTTTTAGATATGGTTAAATATGCTTCCGGTAAAAGAATATATACAGCCACCTCTACCAATGCCCATTACCTAACGGACGAGGTTGCCCGAAAAACGGTAGAGAGCGGATTAGACCGGCTTATAATATCTATCGACGGAACAACCCAGGAAGTATATAAGCAATACCGTATTGGCGGCAATCTTGATAAAGTGATTGAAGGTGCTAAAAATATTGTGAAATGGAAAAAAGAGCTTAAAAGTAAAACTCCATTTGTTTTTTTCCAATTTTTGGTAGTGAAACCAAATGAACACCAGGTAGAGGAAATAAAAAAGCTGGCAGCCGAAGTTGGCGTTGACGAAGTACGTTTTAAAACAGCGCAAGTATACGATTACGAGAATGATCCTAACCAACTGATACCCGTAAACGAAAAGTATAGCCGATATAGGAAAAATAAAGAAGGTAAATATATTGCCAAAAATAAATTAGCCAATCACTGCTGGAAACTGTGGCAGGCTAATGTAATTACATGGGACGGGCTCGTGGTACCATGCTGCTTTGATAAAGACGCCTCTCACCAGCTCGGAGACTTGAAAAACAAATCTTTTAAAGAAATCTGGCATAACGATAATTACAAACAATTTCGACGAGAATTGATGACCAGTCGAAAAAATATTGATATCTGCGCCAATTGCAGCGAAGGCGTATCCGTCTGGAAAGATTAAGTAACTTACTTTCAACAAATATTTATTGTTAGTTTTATCCTATGAATATAGGCTTCAACGAACGTTTGCGGCAAGTAATTTTATTGGCACTCATCATTCTTATTGGGGTGCTTATGCTGAAGCATTTTTATGTTTTTCTTCCTGGAGTCTTGGGCGCAATAACGTTGTATATCTTAAGCAGGAAATCCTATTTCAAACTTACTGAAAAAAAGAGATGGCGGCCTGGCTGGACGGCGTTGCTTTTTATACTTGCCTACGCGATTATCATTTGTTTGCCGGTATATCTTGCGGTTGTTCTGATAACTCCCAAACTCATTGCGTTGTTTAATAATCCGGTTCAGTTACTCATTGCCGTGAAAAGTTTTTCGAAGAGTATACAGGATGCTACCGGTATGGAAGTTTTCAACAGCAACACTTTTAAATCCGCCACCCAAAAGCTTGCAGCGAACCTTCCACTATTGCTTACGGGTACTGCTAATTTTCTTACCAATTTATTACTTATGTTTTTTGTGTTGTACTATATGCTGGTGCATGGTGTTGCAATGGAAAAATACATGAACGATTTTATTCCATTAAAAGAAAAAAATCGCGATGTCTTAGGTTCGGAAACTAACGTAATGATAAAAGCAAATGCCATCGGCATTCCGCTGCTTGCTATTATACAGGGTTTAGCAGGAATGTTGGGGTATGCTATTTTTGGTGTAGGAGAATTTGGCCTTTGGGGATTTCTTACTGGTGTAGCCTCATTAATACCTATCGTAGGCACAGGCCTCATTTGGGTGCCGCTTACAGTGTATCTTTTTGCAATTGATCACGTATGGCAGGGCGTTGGCCTTGGCGTCTATTCGCTGGTTATCCTCACTAACATTGACTATGTCGCCCGTATAACGGTGCTTCGCAAAATAGGCAACGTGCATCCGATCATTACTATTTTTGGGGTTATAATTGGTTTAAGCATGTTCGGATTTTTGGGATTGGTATTTGGACCATTGCTTATAACTTATTTTATTGTTTTGATAAGAATATATCGCAATGAATTCAACGATGAACCCATATCACCTCTTCTTCAAGAGGAGAATGAATAGGCTTTTTATTGTTTGGCTTAAAAAACTTTTCGAAAGAATCATCTTATTATTTTCACAATTCTTGTTAAACGCAGTAAATAAAAACGTTGCAAATCAATTATAATAAATGGTTTGCGTAAATTAGCCATTTTCAATCAGCGATTTATGAAGAGATACCTCTGCTGCCTTTCTACAGCATTTGTTTTTATATTAACTCAAAAAATAGTTGCCCAACCCAAGTACGAGTTTCGTGGTGTATGGGTTGCTACCGTTGACAACATAGATTTTCCCTCTACAAAGTTTCTTAGTACCGAAAGCCAAAAAGCAGAATTCATCAGCCTGCTTGACATGCATAAGAGGAATGGAATGAATGCTGTTGTTGTTCAGATACGACCTGCTGCAGATGCATTTTATCCTTCTCAATACGAACCCTGGAGCGAATGGCTTACAGGAACACAGGGAAAGCCACCATCCCCATATTATGATCCACTCGAGTTCATGATAACGGAAACGCATAAACGAGGAATGGAATTTCACGCCTGGATGAATCCATACAGGGCGGTGTTCAATATAACCAAATCATCTATTTCTCCTACCCATATAACCAAAATTCATCCTGAGTGGTTTATAACTTATGGTGGCGTTAAATATTTTGATCCGGGTAATAAAGAAGTTCAGCAATATGTAACTAATATAGTAAAAGACGTAGTGAGTCGCTATGATATTGATGCTATTCACTTCGACGATTATTTTTATCCATACCGAATTGCGGGGAGGGAATTTGAAGATACTGCTACCTTTAGAAAATATGGAAATGGAATGGACAGGGATACATGGCGCCGCAGTAACGTTGATTCAATTATTGTAATGCTTGGCAGAACAATTAAGAAAGAAAATCCCTTTTGCAAATTTGGCATCAGCCCCTTTGGCGTATGGCGCAATATTGACAAGGATCCTGAGGGAAGTAATACTAAAGCGGGGCAAACCAACTACGACGATCTTTATGCAGATATCTTGTTATGGTTAAAAATGAAATGGATTGATTATGTGGTTCCTCAATTGTATTGGGAATTTGGACAAAAGGCAGTTGGTTTTGAAACGCTGATCGACTGGTGGGCGAGACATTCCTATGGCCGGCAATTATATATCGGGCATGGCATATACAGAACCATGGAATCAAGGTCTTACGCCTGGAAAAATAAGAATGAATTGCCCAATCAAATAAAGAAGCTGAGAGAATATCCACAAGTACAGGGAAGCGTTTTTTTTAGCAGCAGCACCTTTAGCAGCAATCCTAATGGATGGAGCGATAGTCTTAGAAATAATTACTATAAATATCCCGCCATAGTTCCTCCTATGAGTTGGATAGATTCAGTAAAACCTGCACAACCCGAAATAGTATTGGACAACACTAAGCCGTCAATTTATGATTATTCAGTAGATCTTTATTTAAGGGAGGATACTACGGATAACAGGATCAATCGCTATGTGATTTACAGTTTTACCGACACAACGAAGATGGACGACTCTGATCCAAAAAACATTGTTGAGATTATTGAATCCGGTGACAACTATTACAAATTCAATCTGCAGAATATTTCTCCTCAACAGGATAAAATTGTAATAGGGGTTACTTCATTAACAAATACTAATAATGAAAGTAACCTGACACGCTATTTATATCTCCAGCGAATGTCTAACGGATGGCACGTTATTTCGAATGGGTAATAGAACTAAAACAGAACAAATATGTTTTACCTGCGGGAAAACTAAAATGTGGGATCAACTATTTATTTCAGGTTATTAATAATAGTTTGTTGGGTAGACGATATTTTTTTCATCGCATAATTTACTTCCTGGGCCATATCGCTCTTGCGGTCCATAATCATCTGCAACTTTAAATTTTGAATTTCATCTATATCATCCTTCCTTTTATTTTGGTTGTTATCCGTTCTTTCGGAATATGAAGTTGTTTGTTTTTTTTGATCATTGCTTCTGCTTATTTCAAGTACCATTTTTTTTAAATTCGCATCAGCCTCCCTTGAAGCTTGCACCATTATTAAAACAATTATTCCTTCTATATCGTTATTACTCATACCTTTCAATGCAGTATTTGCTTTCAAATCACGGGTTAGGCTGTCCGCATTAATTTTGCAGTTTTCAATAGCTCTGGCTTTACGTAAAACAATATTTCTTACTGGCGTGCGGAGAAGTGGCATTGATTTGTTGTAAAAAGCGTTGGCTTCAGGAGGTATTACTTTTGAAACCTGGCCAGAAATGCTCTTTGAATAAAATACAATGCAGAGTGCAAAAAATAATAAGTTTTTCATAAGCAATCAATTTCTTATAAATAAATTATTGTTTTTGAATCAGGCCGGAAATAAATACAACGAATAAATTCCCAAAAAATTGGGTAAATATTATTTACTTATAAACATTTGTAATTGTAAAGTAATAATTCTCTTTCTGCCGCAACTACTTAATTTGGCATGGTAATTTAGCTAAATGTGTTACATGCTTAAAAACAAAAAGAAATATGAATAGTAATCCTAAACTTAAAGGACAAAGTGCACTGGTAACAGGTGCTAATAGTGGAATCGGGCTGGCGGTGGCGATAGCACTTGCCAACGAAGGCGCAAATGTAGTAGTGAATTATGTTACCCATCCTGAAGCTGCCGATGATGTTGTTAAACAAATTGAAACTAATGGTGGCAATGCGATTGCCATAAAAGCAGATGTGAGTAAAGAGGATGAGGTACAAACAATGTTTCAACAGATGTTCGATAAATATGGCACTATTGATATACTGGTAAACAACGCAGGATTGCAGCGGGATTCTCCTCTTGAAAGCATGACGTTGGCAGACTGGCAATTAGTAATTAGCGTAAACTTAACCGGTCAATTTTTATGTACCCGTGAGGCTGTAAAAGAATTTTTAAGAAGGGGTATTGTGAAAGAAAGAAGTTGCGCAGCGGGCAAAGTAATTTGTATGAGTAGTGTTCATGAGATAATTCCCTGGGCCGGCCACGTAAACTATGCAGCTAGTAAAGGCGGCATTAACATGATGATGAAAAGCATGGCGCAGGAACTGGCGCCAAAGAAAATAAGGGTTAACGCTATTGGTCCCGGAGCCATACAGACTCCAATAAATAAGCCTGCATGGGATACCCCGGAAGCTTTAAATAGTTTGCTTACTCTAATTCCATATGGGCGCATCGGTCAGCCGGAAGATATAGGCAAAGCCGCCGTTTGGCTTGCCAGCGACGAATCAGATTATGTTAATGGCACTACTTTATTTGTCGATGGAGG
>NZ_JBMQQG010000084.1:0-16653 GCF_057362405.1 Ginsengibacter sp. | reverse complement strand
TTAAGATACCTGTTGTATTCACTATTTGGTTTTGAAGTATACCTAAAAACATATAAGGGCAGTTTTACAAAAAAACATATCCTCGACCTTATTTTATATAATACAGATTTTCCTCATTCAATTTTATACAGCATGGAAAGATTATATAAATATTTTTCAAGGTTACGGGCTGAAAGCCTTCCTGAAAACTATGAAAAACTTGAATTTCTGATTGGCAAAACCATGAACAACATTAAATATAGCAATGTGCTTGATATTGACATAAAAGAATTGGATGCTTTTTTATTTCAAACAAGACTTGACCTTTTTGAAATCTCCGCAACCTTTAGTAAAACTTATTTTGGTAATTCTTAATACATCACAATGCCTTCTTTTAAAATAAAACATGTTACACTTTATTCTTACTCATCTACTGTTATAGATTGTACTAACCAGATTATGTTGTATCCGGTAGTCGATAGCCTGTTGGAAGTACGGAACCAGGTAATTAAAATTTCACATGATCCCGTGGTAGAAACCTTTGTGGATTATTTCGGAAATCATATTGGTGTCTTTTCTATTATTAAGCCGCATAAAAGTTTAATAATAGAGTCTGTTGTGGATGTTATAACCAAACCTATTACGTTCCCAATTGATGATATGAATGCATCGGACCAATGGGAACTGCTGAAAAATTTAAAACACCATACTGCATATATGGATTTTTTGAAACCAGAAATATTTCCTTCCAGTACTGAAATAAAAAATATATTGAATGATTTTGTGAATGAAGAAAATACTCCTCTGCAAAATGCAACCGCCCTTTCTGAATATGTTTATAATAACTTCACGTATCAAAAAGGTATCACTAATGTAGAATCTAAAACGGAAGAGGTATGGCAATTGAAGGCAGGCGTTTGCCAGGATTTTGCGCACATTTTATTAATTTTTCTTCGCATGTTTCAAATTCCTTCGCGATATGTAAGCGGTTATATTTGTCCTAAGGATAAAGAAATGCGTGGCGAAGGCGCAACCCATGCGTGGGTGGAGGCTTACATTCCCAATTACGGATGGCTGGGTCTTGATCCAACGAACAACTGTGTTGTAAATGATGGCCATGTTCGCCTTGCCACCGGGCGAGATTTTGCAGACTGCACTCCTGTAAAAGGCACTTATAAAGGATCAGGCGACCACAAACTGGAAGTATTTGTAGAAATACATGATGGAAACTCAAATAAAAAATTTGAAAAAAATGGTGCGCCCAAGTTTAGTTACCAAACAAAAAATCCAGGCGAACCTGTTAACTCTTACAGGTATTTTATCGAGGCACAGCAGAAGCAACAACAACAACAGCAACAATAACAATAACAATAAAATAACAATAGTAACAAGCGTTCAGCCGTTTAACTAACTTTGATGGTTAAACGCATTCACACCTTAAATTGCAAATATGAGCTATACAGCTGGTACAAACCGATACGATCAAATGCAATACCGCCGCTGTGGCAATAGTGGCGTGATGCTGCCATTAGTTTCCCTGGGCCTCTGGCACAACTTTGGCGAGATAGATGATTTTGAAAATTGCAGAAAAATTTTGCACACCGCATTTGATAACGGTATCACACACTTCGATCTTGCCAATAACTATGGCCCTCCGCCGGGCGCCGGTGAAACTACTTTTGGAAAAATATTTAAGAAAGATTTTAAACCCTACCGGGATGAATTAATTATTTCATCGAAGGCGGGTTATAAAATGTGGGATGGTCCTTATGGCGATTGGGGCTCTAAAAAATATCTCGTTGCAAGTCTTGACCAAAGTCTGCAAAGAATGGGGTTGGATTATGTTGATATCTTTTATCACCATCGTCCGGATCCTGACACTCCATTGGAAGAAACTATGACAGCACTCGATCTTATCGTGCGACAGGGTAAAGCTTTATATGTTGGCATATCAAGCTATCAACCGGCCGAAGCAGAAAGAGCAATAAGGATGTTGAAAGAATTGGGCACGCCATGTTTAATCCACCAGCCAAGATATTCAATGCTTGATCGTTGGGTTGAAGATGGTTTATTAGATGTTTTAGGAAGAGAAAAAGTAGGTTGCATTACGTTTTCCTCTCTTGCGCAGGGAATACTTACCAATAAATATTTAAAGGGAATTCCAAAAGATTCGAGAGTAGGAAGACATTTGGAAAACGGTGCTATAACTGAATCACAGGTTTCTAAAGAAGTTATAGAAAAGGCAAAAAAATTAAATGCAATCGCTACAGAAAGAAATCAATCGTTGGCTCAAATGGCTATTGCGTGGGTCTTAAAAGATGACCGGATTACTTCAGTAATTCTTGGTGCCAGCAAACCAAAGCAGGTAACTGATGTAATAGGAGCTATAAAGAATTTCAATTTTTCAAAAGAAGAATTAGAACGTATTGAAAACATTCTCAAGGAATAAATTACTTTACCAACCTTAGTACAATTACATCGTGAGAAGGCAGCATTGCCGTCAACGGCTTTTGCGTGTCACCCATATTATTCATCGCCCAAAGATTCCTGATCTTATAAGAGTGTTCATTGGCATTCATTGTCTTATTGAAAAGTGTGTCAGTAATAACCTCAGCCTTCCAGTTAAAATTTACTTTCATTGGAGAATGTGACCTGTTCAAAAAACAAACCGCCCAATCATCGTTGCTTAAAGGTTTCACGTAAATTTCCAGGCTGTCTTTAGATTTATATAAAAATCCTTCCATGCCTGCCGCATCCTGGTCTATTGCTATAATTTCTTTATTAGTAAGAATAACATTCGTTTCTTTTGTCATTTTTCTTAAATCGTTTCCGGCAATCAATGGTGCTGCCAGCATGCACCACAATGAAAAATGAGACCTATCTTCGGCTACGCTCATACCGTTACCTACCTCCAGCATATCAGGATCGTTCCAATGGCCCGGGCCTGCATATTTTCTCAAGCCTTGTTGAAGATCGACAATTGGCATTACGCCTAATTGTTTCCAGGTTCCATGATCTATAACACCGTCGAAGAGTGCTGAAATATCACCGGTTGTCCGCCAAAGCTCGCCTACATTTTCTGCCCATTCCCATGGTTTATTAGTTCCCCATTCGCAAAGGCTGAATACAATCTGACGCCCTGCCAGTTTTAATGCCTTGCTCATTGTGTTATAGGCTTCCTTCGCATTGATTCCATCAGCATAACACCAATCAAATTTTAAATAATCAATGCCCAGCGCTTCATAAAATCTTGCATCCTGGTATTCGTATCCTCTCGTGCCCGGAAAGCCTGCACAGGTTTTTGTTCCGGCGCAATTGTATAGTCCAAACTTCAAGCCTTTTGAATGAACATATTCAACCAAAGCTTTCATTCCGTTTGGAAATTTTTTCGGATCAGGAACGAGATCGCCAGTAACCTTATCTCTTTCCATCGCCATCCATCCATCATCCAACACAAGGTAAGTGTAGCCTGCATCCTTCATGCCCGAAGAAACCATTACGTCTGCTATCCCTCTTACTAATGAATCGCTGATATTTGTCTGGAAAGTATTCCAGCTATTCCATCCCATTGGCGGCGTCATAGCAAGCCCGTCATATTTTTGCGCATATAGTTTGGTACAGCTAACAATCAACAGTGCGAAGAAGAATTTAAGTTTCATAATCAACTTTTAATATTAATAAACAACTGTTTTATCTACAGTAAACAAGGCGGTTTGATTGGCAATTGCAATTTTAAAATCACCCGCTTCAAGTGTTTTTTTATTATCGCTATTTACAAATGCCAGGTCTTTTAAAGGAAGTTTAAATGTTACTGTTTTAGATTCTCCCGCTTTCAAATCAACTTTCTCAAATCCTCTTAGCCTTTTTACATCTGGTGTGAGCGAGGCAATGAGATCAGAAACAAACAATTCAACTACTTCCTTACCGTCACGGCTACCCGAATTTTTAACGGTCACATTTATAGTTGCGGTTCCGTTAGGTGAATAAATTTTCTTATCAATAGTTAGATTGCTGTATTCAAAAGTTGTATAGGATAATCCGAAACCAAATTGGTATTGCGGATTATAATCTCCGCCCTGCGGATTGCCCTCACCTTCCGAAGGTTTGTGAATGTATGGAACCAACGAATTTGTAAAACGCGGATAGGTAATGGGCAGTTTACCACTTGGATTTACATCCCCTGTAAGAATATCCGCCAGGGCGTCGGCGCCATAATTGGAAGGAAGATAAATATCAAGAATGGCCGCAGCTCCGGGTTCCACATCATTAATGATTCTTGGCCTGCCTTCGTTTAAAATAAAAATTACTGGTTTACCTGTTTTGATCATGGCACTTGCTAATAAAAGCTGGTTACGGGATAAGGTCAGATCGTCCAGGTTACCGGGTGTTTCAGTATAACTATTTTCCCCGATGCATAATAAAACGTAGTCAACTTTTGCAGCGGCGCTTACAGCAGCGTCAATATCAACAATTGAATCCTGGTAATATTGTCCTTGCATATTATAGGCAACGCCCTTTTCATATAAAACATTGGTAGGCCCAAATTTTTTCTGAACTGCTTCCAAAATCGTATGATACTTTTCAGCATACTCGTCAGTTTTTTCTCCCTGCCAAGTATAGGTCCATCCACCATTTAATGTGCGCATAGAGTTTGCGTTAGGACCGGTTACCAATACTTTCGCAGTTTTAGGTAATGGCAATACATTGTTTGTATTCTTAAGAAGTGTTATAGATTCGGCGGCAGTGTTATAAGATGCTTTCTCAAATTCCGCGCTTCCAAATTTTGGATAATCCTTTAAATAGGTAATTGGAGTATCGAAGAGTTTCAATTCTTCTTTAACTCTCAATATTCGTGTAACCGCATCATTTATCCGACCCATGGAAACTTTGCCCTCTTTAACCAAAGCGATTAAATCAGTGCAGAATTCCTGGTAATTGTAAGGAATCATCGACATATCAATACCCGCATTAATGGCTAGCATGATGGCGCCTTTAATGTCTTTTGTAATATGGTCACGCCTATAAACATTTTCAATATCCTGCCAGTCGCTTACAATAAATCCAGTAAAGCCCAGTTCGTTTTTGAGGATATCAGTAAGGATATGTTTATTGATGTGCGTAGGTATTCCATTAATTAAAGCGGAGTTGACCATAACGGTCCTTGCATTTGCGTCTACGCATGCCTGAAAGGGAGGCAAATGGTATTCACGCAAATAATTCTCAGGTATCCATGCGTCCGTTCTGTCGTGGCCCGATTTTGGGTCGGAATAAGCCATATAATGTTTAAGACTAACAACAAGCTTTTCTTTGCTTCCTATTGGGTCCTGAACACCGTGTACAAATGCAACACCCATTTGCGAGCTTAGATAGGGATCTTCGCCATAATCTTCCCAAATACGCGGCCACTCCGGATTTGTGCCTAAATCCAACACAGGTGAATAAGTCCACGGCACGCTCGCCGCCCTCGACTCGTACGCTGTGATTACGCCGGCATTAAAAATCAGTTGCGGATTCCATGTTGCCGCCTGGCCAATTTCCTGCGGAAACAAAGTTGCACCGGCAACGTAGTTGACACCGTGATTGTCGTCTAATCCATATAAGATCGGGATTTTTAACCTGGTTTCTTTAGTCGTGTTTTGTATTTTTTC
This sequence comes from Ginsengibacter sp., assembly GCF_057362405.1. Classification (NCBI taxonomy): domain Bacteria; kingdom Pseudomonadati; phylum Bacteroidota; class Chitinophagia; order Chitinophagales; family Chitinophagaceae; genus Ginsengibacter; species Ginsengibacter sp. Next base: position 11,026 of record NZ_JBMQQG010000084.1, on the reverse strand, counting down.
AATAATGTTATTCCATTGTTGAGCATTTTGCAAACCGGGTGTATTGAGGATTGACCCGATTTTATAATTAATAACCGCTTTCTTAAAAGTATCCTGTTCAAAAACAAAATTTCCATTTCTTATCTTTCCCAATGATTCAATTGACACTTGTGCCATTTGACCCACTTTTTCCTCTAATGTCATTTGCTTTAACAAGGCACTCACTTTCGCATCGATGGCGGGATCCTTTGATTGCTGCGCTTCAGTTATTATAGGCAATGCCGCAAAGGCAATGATTAAAAAAAGAATTGATCGTTTGCAGTTACATACGCATCTCATATTTAGCTCGCTTGGTTTAAAAATCTTTATTAAAAATTTCAGTTGAATTATTTTATTGCATCACTGTTACTTACAAACGCAATTTTTTTGCTATCCGGGGACCATGATGGGGTGTTTATAGAGCCCTGTCCTCCATATAAGTATGCAATCACTTTAAGATCACCGCCGGAGGCAGGCATCATGCGCAAGTAAACATGTTTGTAAAAAGGGTGCTCGTCTGGGTTGATATCTTTTGAAAATGATAAACACACAATCCACTTGCCATCGGGAGAAGCATGTGCAAACCAGTTGTTGTATTCATCATTAGTCAATTGTTGCTGATCACTGCCATCGGTGTTCATGCGCCACAGCTGCATGAGGCCATTCCTGGTTGAATTGAAATAAATGTATTTTCCATCGGGACTAAATTCTGACCCATCATCGAGACCGGGAGATTTGGTGAGTTGGATTTCTTCGCCACCAGCGGAAGGAATTTTATAAATATCAAAATCATTATTTCGTTGACCCGTAAACGTTAGCCATTTACCATCCGGCGACCAGCCATGAAAATAAGAAAGAGCTGTCGGGGTAATTTGCTTTGGAATTCCACCATTTATTGGAACGGTATACACCACAGAATTAATCTTACCGTCAGGACTTTTGGCACTTAATCCAAGCATCTTGCCGTCAAAAGAAATTACATGATCGTTATTATTGCTTTTCACATTACCGGTATTGATCAAGACAGACTTGTGGGTTTGAAGATTAAACCGATACATTAATCCTTCCGTATTGTAAATCAAACTTTTTCCATCGCGTGTCCAGTTAGGTGCCTGCAACGATTTTGGCGAATTGTATAAAATTTGGCGCTTACCTGTAAATACATCCATCGTTTCAATGCTGCTGCCGATATAATCTTTATAAGGAACAAAGTCGTCTTTGGCAGGAACAATAACTCTTACATTATCGAACGATACTTTTTCTACAACGTCTTTATTGTGGGAGCAGATAAATAGCCCGACATACACATCATCACCCAGGTCAACATCTGTTATTTTCTGCGTTACAAAGGGCTCACCAAAATGAGCAACCGACATGATGTATTGAGTTCCTTTTCTTTCCAATTGAATTACATCAGGCGCACTAATGGTAAACTTTGTTTCTTCAACATTTGTTTTATCCATTTTCCTGTATTGAAGTGACGTGAGTCCATCCCCATGAATTGTTGCCGCAACCATCGGTGATGTGCTATCAACGTTTGCACGCACCATCCATCCGAATTTTCGGTGTTCTTCTACACCTTTACCAATAAGATGGCCTCTTGCCTGCAGGATAAAATTTCCTTTCATCTTTTTCCAAACATAATGAAAGTCATCGTGGGTGAACCAAATGTTGGTCCCGGACCCGGATAATAGATAATCTCCGGTAGAAGAATTATAAATTCCACTGCCAGCATGTAATATTTTACCTACATCATTTTGCCCATCAAATTCGCCCAACTTTTGTGAAAATGAATTTATTCCGGATAATGTGCTAATGGTCAATAATAAAAATTTTAAGCGTGAAAATTTGAATTGCATAATTTAAGATTTAATAATCTGAATAAGAAGTACCGTGCATTAAAATACTATCGATATGAGAAACAGAAACTTTATTTTCATTGGCAGGATCCGCAGATATTTCTTTCCATTTTGCGTCATTGCCAAAAACTTTCCATTGCGCATTTCTCTCTTCTACGCTATTAAAGATTGGCATGTACATAAGATTAGGCATATGACTTCCTGATAAAACGCGTCCATAAAAAACAGGATTGAACCCAAGCCTATTAAAAATATTTATTTCATCTTTATTAAACATCGCCATCTTCTTTGCCAACAAATTTTCAGTGGGACTTTCATAACTTCTTAGTTCGAAAACCCTGTCTGCATTTTTTGTAGCTGGCAATAATAATTTCTGCTGCGCTTCAAATGCTTCCAATAAAATAGATTCCATTCTTTCGTAAGGAGCAGCGTCGGCTGGGGCCGCAAGAAAATCTTTTGCAGCGGCTGCATAGGTAACATCTTTTAAAAGATTTTGGTCGATCTTCAACCATTCTTCTTCAGATTTAAAAGGTATCAAAACATAAACTAATTTAACCGAGGCTGTATCATTACCAATTGGTGTAAATACGCCGATATTTTTTACGTTAAACCGATGCAATGCAGGCAGGTAATCATTTTCAAGATAATCGTTTACCTGTTTTAACTGAGTATCATTTTTACAATGGTAAATTTTTATTTGATATAAATCACGAGGACCTTTTGCAAATGAGGATAAAGAGAAGGTTAGGAACAAAGCGGCTATAAAACCAGCTTTAATTGTAGCAATCATTTTTTTATAAATTAAACTGTTATTAAATTTTAAACTAAATTCTTTTTTATATAGTTGATACTTTTAGTAATGCTATCGAACGGGGAACCGGGGCATTTATCTTCTTCTACAAAAAAGTATTTCATTCCGGCCAGGTTTTTATATTTGAAAATTTCTTTAAAATCGATGACCCCGCTTCCTACTTCAGTAAAATTTTGTTCAGGCGTATTGTCCATGTCTTTTACATGCCACAATGGAAACCTCCCGGGATGTTCATTAAAAAGTTTAATAGCATCCTGCCCTGCTTTTTTTACCCAGTACAAATCAATTTCCATCTTCACAAGGTTTTTATCGCTGCCTAATAAGATGTCGTAAGGATAAGTATCTCCCTGCTTTTCAAATTCGAAGTTATGGTTGTGATAACATAGCTGGATACCCGATTTTTTACATCTTTCTCCGGCAATATTTAACTGATCTGCCACATATTTATAATGATCTAAAGTACCACGCTCTTTTTCGTCAAGCCATGCACAAACCATATATTTTAGTCCTAGTTCTGCTGCATCATTTACAGCTTTATCCCAATCGTGCAGCATGGTGCCCTTTACAATTTCACCTTTATCTTTTACCTCACCTAAGCGGTAATGACTGCTTGGCATTACAAGGCCATTCTTTTTTAATACTTTTTTAAATGCAGCCGGGCTCATACCATAAAATTTTTCAGTACCCGTGTAAGTAGCGCCTTCTACTGAGGTATAACCAATTTGAGCAACCCTGGCCAGTGTAGCTTCAGGATCCTTTTCCATCGCGTCTCTCACCGTATAAAGCTGCAATCCTATTAACTGCGATTTAGGTGCGAATGCAGATGGGGCCATATATAATCCTGCAGAAAGTATTGAGGTTGATTTTAAAAAACTCCTTCTTGTAGCCATCGTATTAAATTTAATAATTGAATGAATAATTAGCCGTCCAATTTACTCATTTTTAAGCAGCGGTCTGTTTTATTATTTATAAAAAAACTATTCTGCATTTTTCAGTGTCACTTTTTTATCACCGGTAGCATTATCTATTCTTTTTATCAACTCAATACTAGCCCTGCTGTTATGATACGGGCATTTCCAAATTCCCACCTTATCTTCATTCATTACAATATAATTTTCTTTAACGCCCCAAAACCATTCACCATTTTTTTTATCAATAATATGGGCTTTGATGAACTGCCAGCTTTTTATGGATCTTTCCAGGTAATTTTCATTACCTGTAATTTGCCATGCATTGAAAAAGCCTATCATGCTTTCAGCCTGCGGCCACCAATGCTTTTCTTTAACGAGCCTACCTCCATTCACATCATATTCGTACCATAAGCCGCCATCTTTGTCAAGCCCCTCTGTTGCAGCATTTGCTATTTGCACAGATTGCATTTTTACTTTGGTTGTCAAATGGCTGTCAGCAATTATTTCCGCTGCTTCCTGCACCAGCCACGCCGCTTCAATATCATGCCCATAAGAAATAATATGAGACTTTACATTCCATCGTTCATCAAAAAATAAATTGAGATGATGGGTATTTTTATCGATGATACGATTGAGAAAAATATGGATTAATTCTTCAATGCTGCTTTTTAATTCTTCGTGTGGCCATATACGGTAGAGATTGGCAAAACCTTCCAGCACATGCAAATGGGTATTCATCGATTTTTTTTCATTGGCATCCTTTTCGCTCAGGCGCAAATCTTCTATAGTATTCCAGTCAGTAGACAATGCTTCGATATAACCGCCATCCGTCCTATCATGACTATGCTCAACAATAAGATGGTACAGTTTTATAGCATCTTCTTTTGCCCTTTCATCTTTAGTTGCCAGGAAAAATTCACTCAGCCCATAAATAGCAAATGATAACGCATAGACGTGTTTTTTTGTACCTAATGGATTTCCTTTGTAATCAACACTCCAAAAAACGCCGCCATTTACTTCATCGATAAAAAAATCACTGATATACTTAAAAGCCCGCCAGGCGGTATCTAAATATATCTTATTACCAGTGAGATTGTAAGCTGCTGAAAATGTCCATAATATCCTGCTGTTTAAAACTGAACCTTTCGGGGCATCGGGAAATGTTTTATTAGAATTATCCAACCTGCCATAAAATCCTCCAAACTCATGATCAACCGTATATTGTTGCCAATAGTTTAGAGTATCCGACAACTCATTTTGCAATTCTCGTTCATATTGCTTCAATTGCTCTACCAGGTCAATATCGTTGCTTGTAAGCAAATCCAGATCAAACAATTTTTTTATTAGCATAACCCGGCATCTGCGTTTCTTCGTTGGCGTTATATTCTTCTTCGAGGTTTTTATAAATAATATCGGTTACTGTTTTCACAGATGCCTCAGAAGTATAGCCATCTTCGGGTGTATTGATAACATAATCCAACAGTTTTTCAATTGTTGTTACCGCAACATGAGTTCTTAAATCAGAAGACGCGTAATAAATGAAAACTTTTCCGTCCTCATCGGCAATCCAACCGTTGCTAAAAATAACGTTGGAAACATCACCTACCCTTTCATCATCTTCGGGCGCTATGAAATAGCCACCTGGTTTATTTATTATTTTTGTTAAATCATTTAGATCCGTCATGAACATATATAGTACGTAGCGAAGGCCGGCCGCGGTATTTCTTACGCCATGTGCCAGGTGCAACCAACCTTTTTCGGTTTTAAGAGGAGCGGGGCCGGCGCCATTTTTTGCCTCATAAACCGTGTGATACTTCTTTCTATCAATCACGATTTCTTTTTCAATCACCGCGTTTTTAATGTCGTCGCAAACTCCAAAGCCAATGCCACCACCGTTTCCTGCGTCTATAAAACTATCTTGCGGCCGCGTGTAAAAGGCATATTGATTATTATAAAATTCCGGATGCAACACTACGTTTCTTTGTTGTGGCGAGCTGGTTTTTAGGTTGGGAAGCCGTTCCCATTCTACGAGGTCCTTAGTGCGGGCTATTCCACATTGAGCTATAGCTGCCGACTGATCGCCTTCGGGTGCCGTTTCGTCTCTACGCTCTGTGCAGAAGATTCCATAAATCCATCCGTCTTCATGTTGAACCAAACGCATGTCATATATATTGGTCTCCGGCTCATTTGACGAAGGCAATAAAATTGGATAATCCCAAAATTTAAAATTATCTATCCCGTTATCACTTTCCGCTACAGCAAAAAAAGATTTCCTGTCTGCGCCTTCCACTCTTGGCACCAACACATATTTATTGTGGAATTTCATAGCCCCCGAATTAAAAACAGCGTTTATGCCGAATCTCTCCATAAAAAAAGGATTCGTTTTTTCATTGAAATCGAAACGCCACGTAAGTGGTGTATGTGCCGCCGTAAGTACAGGGTTCTCAAAACGTTCATAAATTCCATTGACAGATCCAATCGGATTGTTTTTCTTAATGATCAAGCCATCAAAAGATTTCTTTAAAGCATTTACCCTGTTTTGAAAATATGTGCTCATTTTTAAATGATTGCTTTAGATAAAATTTTTATGTTTTAGTCTTCTAATTTATTCCACCATGTTCTTTTAAGTATTATCATAATTACTGCAAGTATTATAACGGTTACGAATAGGGGCAGTTTCATCCACAAAACAACATACATTGGTAAAATAGTAAGGCATAACTGAGCGATGATACCCAACATTACATTAAACATATCAAGCTTAAACCTCTTGTTAGCCACAAAAGAGGGGTTCTCATTTACTACCAATAAATGTATAGGTTTCCAAAACCCCCACGGGCGAACTGTTTTGTAAAAATTTATTAATACATCTGTTTCTGTTGGCGGTGCTGCATAAGTACCAACAAGACAACCAGCAATTGATATTAGAAACAGAACCGGGAAATAATAAAGAAATTGTATTCCATCGAAAAACCTTGAAAATACCAATGCTCCGGCTATTCCGGCAAGCATTCCCCAGAAAAATCCATTGGCATTAAAACGCCACCAATACCATTTAAGAACATTGGAAGCTATGTAACCACCATAAAGGCCGGAAACAATCCATTGTAAAATACTGTTGACATCTTTTGTGAAAAATCCAAGCAGGACTCCAATGGCAACAACAACTATTCCTGAGAGATAGTTCATATAAATAACTTTTTTATTTGGCGCATTGGGATTAATATATTTAAGATAGATGTCGTTTACAATGTAGGCCTGGGCTGCATTCATAGTTCCTGAGAAGGTTCCCATAAATGCACCCAACAACCCCGTGAGAACTAAACCTAAAATTCCAACGGGTAAAAAACTATTAATGGCGCCAGGTAAGATTCTTTCAAAATCTGTGTGTCCTATCCCATCCGAAAGATCGAGCTGATTAAAATATAATAATGCAAGAACAGTTAAACCAATAATCATTAAATACCTTATTGGCAACAGCACAATGGAAACGAATCCCGTCATCTTGGAAGCTTCTTTCGGCGATTTGGTTGATAATATTTTTTGCATATCATAATTTGGTGCGGGCCCGGCTAAACTCGAAAAAACTCCTTTAAATAGCATCATCATAAAAAAAAGTCCGAAAAGACCATAGCCATCACCAGCAATTTTTTTATTGGCGTCTGCAATAATGCCCGACCAGTTTAAGTTTAAATGCCAGCCGAAAAATGGATTGCTCCAGCCTTTGGGCACATTTAATGTATGGCCTTGTAAATGCAAAAAAGCAATTATCGCAATAGCCACGCAACCAACGGTCATTATAATATATTTGATAAGATCGCCCAAAACAATACTACGCATGCCACCGAGAATAGAATAAAACATGGCGAAAAGCGTAAATATTATTCCGTAAAAATGGGCCACGTATTGAGGAGCTATATGAAAAGGAATATAAGGTTGGACTAAATTAAACGGAACAAAAATCTCTATAAACTTTCCGAGTCCTATAAAGCCATAGGCGAGAAATCCGAGGCAGCCTATTAAAGCAAAAGCTACTACTACACTATGAGAGGAAGTTACACCCCTGCCTTTAAGTCCAAAGCGGGTTGCGAGCCATTCTGCGCCGGTGTCGGCATTGGAACGGCGTAGCCATTTCGCTAAAAACATCATATTAAATACCTGGTTGAACACGGGCCACAGCCAGGGTATCCAAATACTCTTTAATCCATAGATAAAACACAAAGACACCATCCACATAGTGCCGCTTATATCGAACATATCTGCCGCATCGCTTAACCCGAGTAAATACCACGGCAGTTTCTTTCCGCCCATTAAATAACTTTCCTTGTTCCGCCTTGCTTTTTTGCGCAGCAACCAACCCAGCATCAACATCATCATAAGATACAGGGCAACTATTGCAATATCTATAGCTCGTAATTTCATTTGGGCTTCTGGCAGGTGAATATAGTTTTAAGAAATAAAATTTCAGGATATCCTTCAAGTACTAATTAATTAATTACCGGCCAGTCTTTCATGATTCAGCGCCGCTTTGCCAGGCCGTTCAGCAATGCAATCATTTTTCATTTTGCTTTCCCGGTAAAGGAATGAATGAGAGCCCAGGTACTTTCATCTGAATCAAAAACGGTGTTTAACCCCTGCTCTTCCATGGGCGGATCGCCCATATATTCATCACCTTCTTTCCACATAATTTGCCCCTTTATTGGCCGGGCAGTACCGCCAAATGCCCAAAAATTAACACCTGCCAGCACTCGGTTAGTACGCTTACTTTTCAACCATTCTTTAAAGATAGTTTTGTAATAAGTATCACGATAAGTTGTAGGAGAATTGATATCAAATGAATGACCATCTCTTGGCAAACCAAATTCTTCAATCACTAATGGCTTATTTAATTCCTGTGCAATTTTTCTGTGTGCATCCAGGTACGCAATTGTTTTGCTTATAACGCTATCCATTCCGCCGGCAATGTCCTGGCCCTTGAACCACGACCAGTTTTTGGGCCAGATATGAATCGTTAGATAGTCAATGTTTTTATAGCTATTAATTTCTTTATACAATGCGATACTTTCGGTGCTCATGTATCCTTCTGTACCTGTTGTAACCAGGTGGTTCAGATCAAGTTTTTTTATGTAATCCGCAGTACTCCTAATAAATTTTATATATGATTTTACCGCATGAGACGCCATAGGTCTTGGTTCGTTAGCTATTTCCCAGGCCATAATTGCGGGCTCTTCCGAATATTTCTTATGGTTGATAGTATTGGTATGGCTAACGATATATTTAACCTGGTTAAAGTATTCGGCTTTACATTTTTCGCAATCATAAAATTTGCTGGTGTATTCACCCAGTGTGCTCCAGGGTATATTAGAATTAAACGCCGAATCCGGAATCAATCCATTCCATTTGAGGTATTGAAGAAATCCACCGCTCCAGTTCCAGTTATTACTCAGGTAAATTACTGCTGTCATTTTTCTTTTACTTAATTCAACCAAAAGTGCGTCCATCCCTCTCAAAAAGTTGGGATCAAAAACACCTTCCTCCGGCTGTATCGGAGGGCCCACCCTACGCACCCCATTTATCAAACCACTGCCTTCTGAACCACCTAACACGCGAACATTTGTAACTCCATTCTTTTGCAAAAAGTCAAGTTCTTTTCTCAACCTGTCAATCCCATTTTTCTTATCTTCTTTAAGAGCGAGCAGGCCTCCATACCAGTAGTTGGTTCCAATGTAATAATCAGGTTGGTCGTTACGATAAAAGTGGCTTCCTTTAACTCTTATAAAGGAAGATTGAGCCGATGTGAATTGAATAAAAAAAAGACTGAATAAAAATAAGAGCGCACTTTTCGCCATATTAGGAATTTAATTTTCTATAAACCAGGGGGAATTAAAGAAGCCAGATAAAAAGGATTGGTTAAAACCATTTAAAAACAGTACCCAAGTTCTATTTGGAAAAATCTGCAATCGTGTCATTAGAGTTCAGGTAGCCATTATCATTCGTTTCAATCCAATCTTTTATTGTTTCAAAAGTATTTAAATTTCCATCTTTCAATTAATACTATTTTACCTTTTCATCATACTTTATTACTTTATAATAATTTATTTTTTTTGTCTAAGTCCCGCATTTGTATAAAATTTATTAGATTAAATTAGAATTTTGTTCCTGATATTTTATTAATGTATTTTTAACACCTAGCGATTTTGAATATGAATCACTCCACCAAAATACTAAGAGAAATTACCCCTCTTACCCAAAGTGATTGCTTCACTATTTTTTCAAGAACCAAAAGAGAATTTGATTTTCCCCTTCATTTTCATGATGAATATGAATTGAATTTTATTCAAAATGCAGCAGGTGCAAAACGTGTTGTTGGCGATCATATGGAAGAGATTGGCAATATCGAGTTAGTGCTGATAGGGCCGAACCTGCAGCACGGATGGTTTTCCAATAAATGTAAAGGAAAACTGATCAAAGAAATTACCATTCAATTTCACCGCGATCTATTTGATGAAAAGTTTTTACAACGCAATCAAATGAGTTTTATAAGAACTCTTTTGAAACGATCCACAAGAGGTATATTATTTTCGCGTGCCACGGCCACATCTATTATGCCCAGACTAGTACAGCTACCATTAAAACATGGGTTTGACTCCGTTCTGGAATTAATGTCAGTTCTTCACGATCTATCAACTTCTCGAAATTTAAGAACCCTTTCTGATTTGTCATTCAATACCGAAACACCTTCGTACGACAGCCGCCGGATAGAGAAGATTATGACATTCTTAAATAATAATTTTAGTGAAAACATTACATTAGGTGACGCCGCAAAAATTGCAGGCATGGCGGAAGTATCGTTGAGCAGGTTTTTTAAATTCAGGACAGGAAAAACGTTTATTGATACATTGAATGAAGTACGCCTTGGTCATGCATCACGGATGCTGATCGACACAACAAACAGCATAAACGAAATTGCTTATAAATGTGGGTTTAATAACATGTCTAATTTTAACCGGATTTTTAAAAAGAAAAAAGACAGCACACCAAAAGAATTCAGGCAAACTTATACATCTAACGGTGTAAGGAAATTTGTGTAAGTCTTTCGTACTTTTTTATGTTTGATCACGAAAGTCCTACAAAAGAAGCAGTACAATATTACTCTTGTCGTTGATTCTTGCCGGAGCAACTTATTACACGTCAACCATCTTCATTTTTGGCGCCAGCAGATGCATAATTAACCACGCAAAAAGGTAAGCAAATCCGCAAATGAAAAACATAATATAATATCCCGCTTCGAGATTGCCCATCAATTTATATTTATCAAATAGCAGGCCTGCCAGTAATGCTATCAGTATACCTCCTACTGACCCGGACATACCGCCAAGGCCTGTAACTGATGCGACTGTTTTTTTAGGAAACATATCTGACACAGT
>NZ_JBMQQG010000083.1:0-7793 GCF_057362405.1 Ginsengibacter sp. | reverse complement strand
ATCACCATCGATCATACACCAGCGGGCACGGCTAGCATCCGCATCTTTTCTCGTCTTACCTGCCGAAGTGTACACCTTACTGTTTTTATTAGTCCAGTCGGGCGTTGCCCTGAAACCGAAGCCTCCATAACGGTATTCTTTTAAAATAACAGAATCAGGGGTGGCGCAATTAAGTGTAGAGGTAAAATCCCATAACCAAATGTTAGTTCCGACATCATATACCCTAATATCCCACACCTCATCTAAAGCTACTGTGCCTTCCTTAATGGGAGGATCAATCAATACCACGTGCTCCTGCAATGCCTTAAACCCGCCATATACCGGGCCTTCTGTTTTTGAGATAAATTTTGCAAAGCGCACAGTTCCCTGTTTCTTGACGAGATTCCAAAAATCTACGATCTGGCCTTGAAAAGACACTTCTGTCCATGGATTCCAAATGCCTACATGGTGCCGGTGGTCGGGCGGGTTGATGCGGGTGAGTACGTTGCCTTGGGGAGACCAGAGGGGATGAATAAAGCCACTTCTTTTATAGACCGTGTCGACCCCATCAGGCGGGTAAACGGTTTTAAAATTATACTGTAATACGTTTTTTCCATGATCGGTAAGAAGTAATGATCCTCCCTGGTCAATCACTTTCACAGGCAGCTGACTTGCGGTTGTATTTATTCCTTTAGATAATTCATAAACCTGGGTTTGATGAGCATTACCTCCTTTGTTTTTCACGGTCCACCAAAGAAATCGATGATATCCATGTTCGATCTGAAATAGAACGGGCACCTTCTTATTGCCAACCAGTTGGTTCAATACCAGGGAAGAATCTGCAACGAAGGTTAGTGCATCTAAATCGACATTTACAGGTGTTTCAATGTTGCTATTTACATTGTGGAGAGTGAGTCTGGCAATTTCCTGAGCAAATGTTTCTTTGTTAAAAGCCAAGGATAAAATCAAACAAAAGACAAACTCGTGTCTCATATAAGCAATAATCAATGAAGGTGATTGAAAAAATTATGTTAAAATAAAGGTAGAATAAAAAAATTTAAAATGCAACCGCTCCCATGAAAAATAGATATATTTTCATTAATGGAGCTTTTTGTTCTGTTCTAATTATGCTTATAAGATTAATTCTTTCAAGAATAAGTTTTGTAGGAAATGCTTAACAGTGGATAATTAATTTCAGGATCCGTTTAATATTAAGATGGGATAAAATATCTTTTACTGATTGAATTACAATATTTTGATAATTAATAAAACCATGTAACCCTTTATGAAGTCGTGTTACAACGTTATTGAACTCTTGGTTCACCGTACATAATTATTCCAAATGGATTAAAAAAACAACCCTTCCATCAGGCCGATGACTATTGATTTTTGTTGAGGTTAGAAATAATTGTAACCGATTTTATGGTTAATGTTTTAAAAATTGTCTAAATTTATCCATAAAACAACCGATTGCATGAAAAGTAGCAAGGAGGTTACAATTTATGACATTGCTCTCAAATTGGATATTTCACCTTCAACTGTAAGCAGAGGTCTTAACAACCATCCCTCGGTGACAAAGGGAACCCGCAAACGAGTGCTGGATATGGCAAAGCTCATGGGGTATCGCACAAATTTATTCGCGAGAAATTTGCAAAAACAACGCACTCACACGCTTGGCGTTATCGTGCCGAAACTTAATAGCAATTTTCAATCGTCTGTCCTGGCCGGCATCGAAAAAGTTGCCAATACCGCCGGATATAACCTGCTTATTTCGCAATCCCTTGAGACCGAAACTAAAGAAGTAGCCAACGCGGCTGTTATGTTTAATAGCAGAGTTGACGGGTTAATTGTTTCCCTGGCTTTCGACACAAAAAATTTCTCACACTTTGAGCCTTTTTTTGAAAAGAATATTCCTGTTATTTTCTTTGACAGGGTTGCTGATGGCAAACTAAGTACAAATGTGGTTATCGATAACTTCAAGGCCGGATTTGATGCTACCTCACATCTTCTCGACCAGGATTGTAAAAGGATTGTACATATTACGGGTAACCTTTCCCGTAATGTTTACACCGACCGTATGAAGGGTTATCGACAAGCACTCGCAGAGCGTAATATTCCTTTTGATGAGAAATATGTAATCTCAAATAATCTTGATGAAAAAAGTGCCCGCGAGGCCGCCAAACAATTGCTAACAATGAACCCTATGCCAGATGGAATATTTATAACAAATGATAATTGTGCAGCAATCTGCATGCAGGTGTTGAAAGATGCAAACTGTAATATCCCGCAGGACATACGGATTGTTGGTTTTAATAACGATCTGATTACAACGCTTGTTGAACCTAAATTGACTACTATCAATTATCCGGGTCACGAAATGGGAGAAATCGTGGCACATGCCATAGTTAATCATTTGGAAGGAAAAGCGCCGATGACAGTTACCAGCACTATCATTGTTAAATCTGAACTGATTGTAAGAGAATCATCATTGAAAAATATTAAAAAGGAAACTTCCGCTCCTGATTCGATAAAGAACTATGAATAACCGGGAATATTGGTTGCCTTGTCTTTTTAAATATAAAAATTTCAAAAATGGTAAATCGGTTTCTTGATATTTGTGTCATATTTCAACAAAACAAATCGTGAACGTTTGCTATTTCATTAAATCGGCGAAATGCACCAACCTAGAAGAAATTACTGCAATGCAAAAAAAACGGTTTGCGAATCTCCATTTAAAGAGTCACCCAGGTTCGTATGGCATTAACTATAAGAATAAAGAGAGTGTTGTTGTGTAGAAGCGCATGCTTGCCATATTTTCAACTATTTTCTAGTGACTTAGAAACAGAAAAAATAGATCGCGATATAATGGTTCATTGATAATTAACAAATATGGAAAAAGATAAAAATAAGGTTGCAATTGTTACCGGTGGCGCATCGGGCATTGGATTGGCGATAGCTCAAAAATTTGTGGAAAACAAAATTACTACTATCATTATAGGCCGCGATATGGCTAAATTAGATGCTGCAAAAAATAAGTTAGGTAAACTATGCAAGCCGGTTTCTTTCGATCTGAATAATCTTTCTTCCGTGCCCGAATTGATAAATAATCTTATTAAAGAAAATGGTAAGATCGATATTCTTGTAAATAACGCCGGCATTAATTTAAAGAAGGATTTTACAGAAGTGACAGACAATGAATTTGAGAGCATCATGCTAACAAATGTTACATCGATGTTTGCTATTTCAAGAGAAGTGGTAAAATTTATGGTGCAAAGAGAAGCCGGAAGTATTATTAATATAAGTTCAATGGCTTCCCAATATGGCATCCCTAAAGTTATTGCGTATACTGCTTCGAAAGCCGCAATTGAAGGAATGACGAGAGCTATGGCAGTAGAACTATCGCCAAAGGGTATTCGCGTAAATTGCATTGCACCTGGGTTTATTGCAACAGACATGTCTGCAAAAGCCTTGAATAATGATATCGAACGAAAAGCTAAAGTGATGTCGCGAACTCCAATGGGTAAGTTGGGCCTGCCAGCCGACGTTGCCGATGCGGCTTTATTTCTTGCGTCGTCGGATTCTGCATATATAACAGGAGTTGTATTGCCGGTAGATGGAGGTAATTCTATTGGTTTTTAGGCCTTTCGCAAAAAACATACTTTATAAAATATGAAAAAAATAATCTTTTTGATCCTATACCTGGCTCCGCTTTCTCTTGTGGCGCAAAAGGATTCGCTTGTTAGCAGGGTGTACAAATGGAAGCAACCAGTTAGTAATAATCACAATCAAAAAACTTCAGTCGTTCTTTTCGATGGAAGTACTTACGATATGGAATGGCTTCAAATGAATGCAGATGAACTTACAACATCCGCCGATGCAAAGAAAATGATGGTTCCGGTTACAGAAGAACAATTATACATTATTAAAAAAGGGAAACTAACGGTAGGCATAAACGATTCAGTATTTACGCTGGTTAGCGGAAGCATTATCTTATTACTTCCGGGGCAAAACTTTTCAATTCAAAATAAGACTGCTGCGCCATGCGACTACTATGTGATGAAATACCGTTCGAAGCGCCCGGAGGATTTGCAGCGAGGTAAAGCTTCCGGCGGTTCGTTTATTGAAGACTGGGATAAGATCACTTTTAAGGCCAATGACAAAGGCTGGACAAGATATTACTTTCAACGCCCAACGGCAATGACTAAACGATTAGACATGCATGTTACTACATTAAAGGCAGGTTTAAAAAGTCATGAACCGCACACCCATCGTGCTGCGGAAATGGTGTTAATGATTGATGGTCACACTGAAATGCAAATCGGCCAGAAGTTTTACAAAGGGAATGAAGGAGACGTCTATTATCTCGCTTCGAATGTATTGCATGGCATTAGGAACATCGGGACAGAACCATGTACCTATTTCGCTATTCAGTTTGAATAATATACCGGAGCATTAATTGCAAACCAGTGATACGCTTATGAATGAATTCGGACAAATAAATAGAAGCTATAGAGATTTATGTAAATAAAAAGTGATGGAGAAAAAGCTAAGAAGCCGCGATTGGTTTGGCAAATCAGGTACGATTTGGTAACATGTGTTTTCGCAATTGTAACAAGGCTCCTTGTTACAACACGCTTAATTGAAATGAGCTTTGTGGCGGCAAGGGGACAGAAAAGGAATAAAGATATTCTGATGTATCTATTCAAATTATTATCTATTACAAAAGGTTAAATGAAAAAACAAACGGTTGTTATCTTGTTCCTGATTTTTCTTATTCATTTATCCGTAAGATCGCAAATAAGCAAGCATCCTCATCTCGTAAAAAAAGGCACTACTATGCAATTAATGGTGGATGATAAACCTTTTCTTGTTTTAGGTGGTGAGCTGGGCAATTCAACTGCTTCAAGTATGGTTTACATGCAACCGTTCTGGAGCAAGTTTACGGTGATGCATCTCAATACAATTCTCTCTCCTGTGTATTGGGAGTTAATAGAGCCCGAAGAAAACAGGTTTGATTTTTCATTGGTCGATAGTATCATCCATGAAAGTCGCAGACATCATTTAAAAGTGATCCTGCTTTGGTTTGGTTCGTGGAAAAACAGCATGAGTTGTTATGCACCTGCATGGATTAAAACAAATCAAAAACGTTTTCCAAGGGCGGAAGATCGTGATGGTAGGGGGCTCGAAATTCTATCTGCTTTCAATAAAAATAATTTAGACGCTGATGTAAAAGCATTCGCAATGTTGATGAAACATTTGAAAGAAACAGATAAATCACATACTGTTATAATGATGCAGGTGGAAAATGAAATTGGTATGTTAACCGAAGCAAGGGAACATACAGTTGAAGCCGATAAAGCTTTCAAGAGCGATGTACCAAAAGAGTTAATGGATTATCTTATTGCAAATAAAGATTCGCTCGTTCCTGAACTGAAAGAACATTGGGCGCAAACAAATTTTACAACAAAAGGAAATTGGGAAATTGTTTTTGGAAAAAGTCTTGCAACCGATGAAATATTCCAGGCTTGGTTTTATGCAAAATATACCAATGCTGTTGCAGTAGCTGGAAAAAAAGAATATAATTTGCCCATGTACGTAAACGCCGCATTAAACTATCGCAATGTGCAGCCTGGCCAATATCCCAGCGCCGGACCCTTGCCACATCTTATGGATATCTGGCAAGCAGGTGCGCCATCGATTAATATGCTTTCGCCTGACTTTAATAATCCTTATTTCAAACATTATAACGACCTCTATGCACGAAGAGATAACCCATTGTTTATTCCAGAAATAAAATTTGAACCATCGGATGCAGCAAAAGTTTTTTACGCAATTGGTCACTACCAGGCTTTTGGTTTTTCGCCATTCTCCATTGAATCAACCGAACACCCGGAAGATGAACCGATCGCAAAAAGTTATGCGATCTTATCTCAATTAACTCCTGAAATTTTGATGTATCGCGGTACAGGAAAAATGGATGGTGTTTTGCTGGACACATCCAACAAAAAACAAGAAATTATTTTAGGAGATTATAAACTAACGGTATCGCATGATTATACATTAGGTTGGTCGCCGGAAGCAAAAAATCCTTTTTGGCCAATGAGCGGCGCTATCATTATTCAAACAGGAAAAAACGATTTTATTATCGCAGGAACCGGTGTTGTTGTAACATTTGCAGTTCACAATAACGATAAGATTTCGGCAGGCATTTTACAAGCTAACGAGGGCAAATATGTGGATGGCGAATGGATTGCAGGCAGACGAATGAATGGCGACCAGGATCATCAAGGGAGGCATATAAGAATTCCCGTTGGTGAATGGAATATCCAGAAAGTTACTTTGTATCAATATAAATAATGATTGATTGTGCAGTTTTTATAATCAATCAAAATAAAATACCAAGGCATAAAAAATTCAACACGATGACAAAACTTTTTTTTATTACAATTGCGATAAGCGTAGTCAATACAGTTCTTGCGCAGGACACAACGATTAACGGTATTAAATACCCGAAACCTGCAAATTTTTCATCGCAGCAAAACCAGGAAAATATGATGCAACAATTGGGCATCAAAGAACTGCGACCGGGCCCAAGCGGAAATCCATCAGCGCCCAATCATGCGAACTATGATACAACAAAAGCAGATCCTTGCCCGCAATTGCCGGATATTCTAACAACAAAAAATGGAAAAAAAGTTACGACCGCGGATACCTGGTGGAAAGTGCGTCGTCCTGAAATAGTTGAAGATTATGAAAGCGAAGTGTATGGAAGAATTCCTCAGCATGTGCCCGAAGTAAGCTGGACGGTAAAGGTCACAGACCGTGAATTCATAATTCCAGGCTTCATACCTGTTATTGCAAAGCAAATCGTTGGCCATGTAGATAATAGCGTTTATCCGTTGATTAATGTTGATATTAAAATGTTATTGGTAATACCGAAGAACGTAGAAGGGCCTGTTCCGGTTTTAATGATGTTTGGACAGCCCTCGTTTCCTGCGCCGGCCCAACCATCCAATGATGATATGGAAACTTTAAATGCAACATTTAAAGACCTGATGATAAAAGCCAATCCTGAGGTGAAAAATATTTTTAATAAATATCCTGCTTACTCACCGATTACTAAAACGACTTTTAATTTTTTTGCTCCGCCTCCCGCGGAAGGTCCATCGCCTACAGAACAATTGCTTGCAGCGGGCTGGGGTTATTGCACTATTGATCCGGCGAGCATCCAGGCTGATAACGGTGATGGATTAACGAAAGGAATTATTGGTTTGGTGAATAAAGGTCAGCCACGCAAACCCGATGATTGGGGCGCCTTAAGAGCGTGGAGTTGGGGTGCTGCCCGTGCATTAGATTATTTGGAAACAGATAGTTTGGTTGACGCAAAAAAGGTTGGTATTGAAGGCGTATCTAGATATGGGAAAGCGGCATTGGTAACACTTGCATTCGAGCCGCATTTTGCGATTGCACTGGTCGGGTCGCCTGGTAAAGGAGGTGCTACTTTATTACGCCGAAATTTTGGCGAAGCCGTTGAAAGCCTTACCGGTGGTGAATCCTATTGGATGGATGGTAACTTTTTAAAGTATGGAACAGAAGAATCAGGTTTTGGTAAAAAGACAGGCTGCGACTTGCCGGTTGATTCACATGAATTGATTGCCTTATGTGCGCCGCGTCCCATGTTTCTAAGTTATGGTGTTCCTGAAAAAGGCGATGCAAACTGGCTGGATCACCGGGGGAGTTATAAAGCCATTATTGCCGCGGGCTCGGCGTACAAACTTTTAGGCGCAAAAGATTTAGGCGTATCAAATGATTAT
>NZ_JBMQQG010000082.1:0-61820 GCF_057362405.1 Ginsengibacter sp. | reverse complement strand
TCTCAGTAAATACAACCGTATCCGAATTCATTATGTCATACGTATTGATATCGCTCAACAGCGTTCCACAGATTGCGGGTGCATTACGAAAACTTTTGTAAACATTTTCATTGTGCTCATGCATAATGAACAGCGCTTTCCTGCTTTCCGGAACTATTGTGCTGAATATTTGCGTGAATTGCTTGGTTGCAGGTGCCTCCATGGTTATATCTTCTACAATAAAAATCTTATTGTCTTTTGCTTTTGCACTTAGCGCACCAATTTTTGCGAGATCTTTTACCTTGCGGTTCAACTTAATGTCGTAACCGTGAGGTTTAGGTCCGAAAACTGTACCACCACCTTTATACAACGGGTTACGAAGATTTCCCTTACGGCTGCCACCGGTACCTTTTTGTTTGTGAAGTTTCTTTGATGAACCTTCTACCTCTGCTCTTGTCTTAACTTTATGAGTACCCTGGCGACGAGCAGCCAGATGTTGTTTCACTGCCAGCCAAATAACATGGCTATTTGGATCTGCACCAAATATTTCATCAGGTAAATCGATATTTCTGCCGGTCTTTTTTCCTTCTATATTTATTACGTCTAATTTCATATTACTTCTGAATTAAGAGGATGGAACCATTATGGCCGGGAACCGAACCACTTATTAATATATAATTTTTCTCAGGGAAAATCTTTACCACCTTGAGGCCTTTAACCTGTACTTTATCGCTCCCCATACGGCCACCCATGCGCATGCCTTTGAATACGCGGGAAGGATAGGATGATCCACCAACAGATCCGGGAGCTCTTGACCTATCATGCTGTCCGTGAGATTGCTCACCAACACCATGAAAGCCGTGACGTTTTACCACACCCTGGAAACCCTTTCCTTTGGTTGTGCCAATAACGACTACTTTATCGCCTTCATTAAATATGTCAACACTAATAGTGTCGCCAATATTTTTATCTGTTTCGCTATCGCGTATTTCTTTTACGAATTTTTTTGCCGGGGTATTTGCTTTGGCAAAATGGTTTTTTTCTGAGAGGAGGGTGTGCTTTTCTTTTTTATCTCCAAAAGCAATCTGGACTGCATTATATCCGTCAGTATCTACAGTTTTCTTCTGAGTTACAACGCATGGGCCAGCTTCAATAATGGTCACAGCAGTCTGCCTGCCGTTAGTATCGAAAATGCTGGTCATGCCAACTTTCTTTCCAATAATACTTTTCATTTCTATTTTATTATATCCAGCGCTACGGCAAGCCGTAGATGGATGTTACAATTTTATATAAGAACTATGTAGCCTCATCCCGTCCTTCTCCACAAGGAGAAGGTGAAGACAAGTCCTACGCTTTAATCTCAACATCAACACCAGATGGCAAATCAAGCTTTGATAATGCATCTACTGTTCTTGAACTGCTGGTGTAAATATCCAGCAAACGCTTGTGCGTACACAATTGAAACTGTTCACGTGCCTTCTTATTAACGTGAGGCGAGCGCAAAACAGTAAATATTTTTTTGTGAGTAGGTAAGGGAATTGGCCCGGTAACTACTGCACCTGTGCTGCGCACTGTCTTTACAATCTTTTCGGCCGATTTATCAACCAGGTTATGATCGTAAGACTGAAGTTTAATTCTGATTCTCTGAGACATATTTAAAGAACTTTTATAGCACCAAATTTATTTCGGGAGCGCAAAGGTATGGGTATTGAATTAAATGACAAAGAATTAATTGTAAGTTTTGGCAATTATTTTTAAGGAACTTTGTGAGACCTGATTCAGCAGGGAATTTACCTAATAAAATAAATAATTAAATATGCAAAATAAAAATACGACATCGGGAAATGTAGTGTCCATGGATCTTTGGGATTCAGCCGATGATATGAACGAAATGTTGCAACCGAAAATAACTGTCATAGACTTACCAGAATTATCAGATATTCCGGGCCAGGCTAATATTGTACCCGCACCAATGGGAGAAATGGCTGATGTAACTTCATCGTCATCGGACGAAGAAGGTGACGAAATTTTCGGCGAAAAGGTTGATGAAATAATAGATGAAAATTCCGATTCAAATGTATCTGAAACAGAAAAAGAAGATCTTGAAAAGGCCGCCAACGACATGCCTTCAGGAGATGATGCTCATTTAAGGGAAGCCGCTCTTGATAATGTCGATGATGAGGGAACGCCATTAAATGAAGGCAGTTTTAAAGATGATTTATCTGGTATTGACCTGGATATACCTGGTGCGGAAAACGATGACGATGACGAAGAGATCGGCGAAGAAGACGAAGAGAATAATGATTACAGCCTGGGTGGCGACAATCATGACGATATTCCTGAAGACTCCTTCTAATTTTACTGAAGAATTTTCTTACTTGCCAACATAAACTGGCAGTATTTCTGAAAATATTTCATGCCTGGGCAAGCCTTATTTTAATGGCATTTTATTTGTTTTATAAACAACAAATAAATTACTAACAATTAAAAAAGGAGGTAAGCTATGACACTAGTAAAAAGAAATGGCAGGTCAGAATTTATGCCTTCCATTTGGAATAATTTTTTCAACAACGACTTGTTCAATTGGGACAACAATTTTGCCAGTTCAGGCAACAGTATCCCTGCAGTAAACATCAAGGAAACCCCTGATAGTTTCTTAGTAGAGATGGCTGCGCCAGGCATGAAGAAGGACGATTTCAAAATTGAACTTGATGGGGCTGCATTAACAATCAGCTCGGAAAAACAAGATGAATCTGAACAAAAAGAGGGAGAAAATTATAACCGGAAAGAATTTAGCTATCAATCATTCTTCAGAACTTTCCATTTACCCAAGGAGGTGGTAAATGCTGACAAGATCGAGGCCAAATATGAAAACGGTTTGCTGAGATTAAGTATTCCAAAAAGAGAAGAAGCAAAGCAAAAGCCAGCGAGGCTTATTAATGTGCAATAATTAAAGAATTATTGCCTAAAGTGACTCCTACAGGCCCTTTTCATATTAAAGGGCCATTTTTGTAACCGGGTTATTCATACAGGAAAAAAATATTTCAAGGGAAAATACCCGACGAAAATTAAAACCATGAACTCCTTTCCATTTATATGTCTATATTCAATTGTCATAACTTGAAACTTTTTTCGTTAAATTTAGTTAATGGATGTTCCAGATTTTGCTAAGCCTTACTGGCTAATTATAGTTACAATTATTTTTTTCGTTATTATAACTGGAAGGTATCTTTTAATAGCAGGAATTTTCTACCTGGTGTTTTATGTATGGTTTCCTGAAAGATGGAAAGCCCGCAAAATAAATGCAAGAAATTATAAAAGAGGGCAATTTAAAATAGAGTTGAAGTGGAGTATTGTAACGTCACTGCTGTTTTCGGTTGCGGGTACGGCCACCGTTATACTCTGGCAAAAAGGATTTACAAAAGTTTATACGGATTCTAACATTTATGGATGGTGGTATTTACCAGTGAGTCTTGCCATTTTCATGCTCGCGCACGAAACCTATTACTATTGGCTTCACAGGTGGATGCATCATCCGTCAATTTTCAAGATTGTTCATAAAGTACACCACGACAGTAATATTACAAGCCCGTTTACCGCCTTTTCGTTTCACCCGCTGGAAGGCTTACTGCAGGCAGTTTTTCTACCTCTTATGTTGATGATTTTGCCGATGCATTATTATGTTATAATTATTCAGCTTACGATCATGACAATCAGCAGCGTTATTAATCATCTTGATATTGAAATTTATCCCAATAGCTTCAATAATAGTTTTTTTGGCAAATGGCTTATTGGGGCAACGCATCATTCCCTTCATCATAAACAGTTTAAATACAATTATGGTCTGTATTTTACTTTTTGGGACAAGATAAAGAAAACTGAAAGTCCGCTCTTTAAAACGCTTTTTGAATCCACCACAGCAAAGCCTCCCCGCCCCATGACAAAAGGTTAATTTTTAATACAGCTTTATATTCATTGCTAAGACTAAAATTAAAAAGACTATCTTCGCATTTAATTTTTTAAATAACAACAATACAATGGACAACAAAACAACAGGAACCGTAAAATTTTTCAATACTGAAAAAGGCTTCGGTTTTATTAAGCACGATGATTCCTCAAAGGAAACATTCGTACATGCAAGCGGTTTAATTGATGAAATTAAAGAGAACGATAAAGTAGAATTCGACTTGCAAAATGGACAAAAAGGCATGAATGCCGTTAATGTGAAATTAATCGGCTAAAATCGATATTTTCAAATTACAAAGGGAAGTTTAATTACTTCCCTTTTTTTATTTAAAGATCCTGCCAATTAGTACATTCAGATGCAACTCAGGTAACATTTTTAAAAGTTACCTCCAGCCGAATAGCTACCACCCAATTCACCTCTAAAACATCCTTATAAGGCAATTCTAATACTTTACCAGCCTATATTTGTAATCAATAAAAAAACTAATGAAAAAAAATATTCTTTTTGCATTTATTATTATAATCACGGCAACTCGTTGCTCTCATAAAATATCGGGGAATACTACAGTTGTTCCAAAAAAAGAGGAACCCGCAGCCAAAGTAACACTCATAAAGGGCCAGAAATACATTGTAGAAAATAAGATAACTACCACCAGCACTTCTGAAATGCAGGGGCAATCAATGCAGACAAATGCTGATATAACCTCTGTTTATAACATAGAAGTGAACGACGTAAAAGACAGCATTTACGATTTGACCAATAAGATTGCTGCTATTAAAATGAATATGTCTACAATGGGTCAAAACATTACTTTCGACTCGGAAAAAAAAGAAGATATGGACGGCGAAATGGGAAGTAATTTAAAAGGTTATATTAACCATGCATATCCTGTTGTTATGGATTTATCAGGCAAAGTTATTTTTCACGAAAAAAATGATTCTGCACAAAATAGTGCCCCTACTCCGACTGAAATGATGCTAAAACAAATGGGTGATCCTGAAGCACAGGGTTATGGAGCAACATTTGCTTTCATCGCAATTTCAAAAAAAGCGCAGACGGGCAACAGTTGGCAGGATTCGACGTCAAAAGACGGCGTTAGCCGTGTAACCTATTATTCTATTAAAGAGGTAAAAGAAAATATAGCGACGATTGCCATTTCCGGAACGGAAACACGGGATACAAAAATTGAAATGCAGGGGATGGAAATCAACACAAGAACCAGTGGCAAATTTTCCGGGGAAGAAACCGTTAATATTAATACCGGGGTGATCTTACAAAATAATACTACAATGGTTGCCTCAGGAAACATTAGCGTTATGGGGCAGGAAATTCCTACAAAAATTAACGCTACGTCATTAACGACAGTAAAGGCGATGTAATTATTTAATCTTCCAGGTAAGTTAAAAATTTGCCTGGTCTGCTGCTGTAATTTTATTACCTTTTTTTTGCTGCAAATACAAAACGACTGAAAGGTTATTTAAGTCAGGCGATGAAGGCATATCTATCGTTGCTTCATTACTTCCGTCAGCAACTCTGTTTATGGTTTTAAAATTTGTTACGACGTTATAGTTAGTGAGTGTAGCTCCTCCATTCTCTCCCGCTTTTACATTCGTACTTGTCTGCTTTTGAACAAGAGCAATATTCAATACTGCATTGCCGGTTTTTCCCGATACATCGAAATTTATAATCGCTTTTCCCTGTCCGTCCGGCAGGCGGTCATTCTCAAACTTTACCGAATTGATCGAAACAGTGGCTTCAGGTTGTTCGGCCAAAGCTTTATCAATCGCATCGGAAATTTTATTTGCATCACTTCCGATCATTTCACTTTCACCATTTACTACAAGTTGCGGCGTATATACATCCGAATGTAACGCCGACGCGTAGTCGTATTGTCGTTTCGTATATTCTTTTGAACTATACGGATCCTTCCAACCTAAACGGTCCCAGTAATCGACATGAAAAGACAGAACAATCACATTTTCTTTAGTGTTGTAACTGCCCATGAGCCTGTCCGCAGAAGGACAACTTGAACAACCCTGGGATGTGAACAGTTCAAGAACTGCAACCTTTTTATTCCCGGATACGGATATGCCGGTTTCCAAATTTGCAGTACCTCCTTTGGATTTCACTCCACACGAAGAGATGCAGAACCATAATGTGACAACTGCACTAACTGAGAGAACCAGGTAAACAAACTTTTTCATAAAAACTATTTAATAAAATACGTGAGATGGTTTTGCAAAGTTTCGGTTAAAAATACTTTAACTTTTCTTCTTCAATAGTTGCTTAACTTTTTCAGTCAACTTTAAACGCATTCACTTTTCTTTACTGCTGTTAATAGTATTTTTGCCGCGTGAAAAAATATTTCGGATACATTGCCTGTTTGGCATTTTGGATTTTTTATTTTCTAATTTGCAAATCGCTTTTCCTGGTTTATCATCATCGGCTTACTGAAGCACTAACCGGCGGTGAAATTTTTAAAGTGTTTCTATATGGTTTGAGGATGGACGTATCCTTTGCGGCGTATATCTGTATTTTCCCTTTTGTTTTATTTTTTGTTAGAAATGCTTTCATAAAAATTCGAATTGAAAAGGTATTAAAAATTTATACAATTATCGTCATTGTATTGCTTTCATTTTTAACAACAGCCGACCTGGAACTATATACTGCATGGGGCTATCGGATGGACGCAACTCCATTGCTTTACCTGAAATCTCCCAAAGAAATGGGCGCCTCCGTTTCATCGTCCCCATTATTTTTGTTATTAATCATTTTTATAATTCTGTCTACATCATTTATATGGCTCTACAAAAAAGTGGTTAAAAGATATGTTCAGTTCCCGCCAGCCAGGTTTTCAATTCTTAACTTTTGCATCTCATTGTTTCTGATCGCATTCTTGTTTGTGCCTATCCGCGGCGGTATTCAAAAAATCCCAATGAACCAAAGTGATGTTTACTTTTCAACAAAATTATTTGCAGATCATGCTGCGCTAAATTTACCATGGAATATTTCCTTTTCTATTCTCAACAGGAACAATAAAAAAAATCCGTTTGATTATTTTCCCGAAAATCGTGCAGGGCAAATAGTTGGCGATTTATATAATACAGGGGCGGCGAAGATTCCCTCCATTTTCAATCTTAAAAAACCAAATATCCTGTTTATTATTCTTGAAAGCTATACCGCAAAGTTTGTTGGCTGTCTGGGTGGCGAACCAGGCGTTACTCCCAACCTTGACAAGATTGCAGCCGATGGATTATTATTCACAAATATTTATGCAGCCGGAGATAGAAGTGAAAAAGGCCTAATGGCAGTATTGAGCGGCTACCCCAACCAGGCGTTAACCTCTATAATAAAAACGCCAACAAAAACACAAAATCTGCCGTCTATAACAAAAACACTGGAAGCTAATGGATATGGCACCAGCTATACGTACGGTGGCGAACTTGAATTTGCCAACATAAAATCTTATCTCGTCAACACAGGCTTTGATAAACTGGTGAGTAAATATTCCTTTCCCATCTCGGAAAGAACGACGTCGTGGGGCGTGCATGACCAGTTTGCTTTAGATACTTTTTTTGCAGATATTAAACGAAAGCAGCAGCCTTTTTTTGCAACAATATTTACACTAAGCAGCCATGAACCTTACGATGTGCCGGCCTTTCATAAATTTAAGGGAAATGATGTAACATCAAAATTCAGAAACTCCGTTGCCTATACGGATAGCTGCATTGGTCTATTTATAAATCGCTTAAAACAAGATCCGTTGTGGCAAAATACATTTATTGTATTAGTGGCTGACCATGGTCATCCTTTGCCGGGGTATGACAGAAACGATCTGCCTTCAAAATTTCATATCCCGTTAATTTTTACCGGTGGTGCATTAAACATGAAAGGGATAGTCACAACAATAGGATCTCAAACAGATATTGTATCAACAGTTTTAGATCAACTTAATATTCCCCGCAACAAGTTCAAATGGAGCAAAGACTTGCTAGATTCATCGGCACGGCCATTCGCTTTTTATAGTTTCAACAATGGGTTTGGATTTGTTACTCCCACAGGCATCGTAACAATGGATAATGTTTCGAAAAAAGTAATTTACGAAAAGGGCAAAGTTGATTCCGCCGACATTAATAACGGAAAGGCATACATGCAATTCTCTTTCCAGGATTTTTTAAACCGATAGTACCTGTGCAGGCTGCAACCGCCTGTAAAAAATAGCCAGTAGAAAACAAATAGAACTAATAACCAACCAAAGCGTTTGGTACCCTGAATGTTCTGCAATTAAGGAACCGGCATACGGGCCCACAGTTTGGGCACATGCCCACGCCACGCTATATAATGCTGCATATTGCCCGCGGTTACTTTGTTCGGTTCTCGCGATCCAGAAGGCGTTCATAAAGGGCATGGCCAGTATTTCACCAAAGGTCAGAATCAACATTGAAAGAACTGCAATCATTCCATAATTTACTTTGGGCAAATTCAGTGATAAAAAAGCCATGGATACCAGCAAGACGCCTCCCGATATAAAATGGAGCGAGGGGCGTTTCCCTTCAAGTGAAAAGATGGTAATCATTTCAAAAACGGCA
Organism: Ginsengibacter sp.; assembly: GCF_057362405.1. Lineage (NCBI taxonomy): Bacteria > Pseudomonadati > Bacteroidota > Chitinophagia > Chitinophagales > Chitinophagaceae > Ginsengibacter > Ginsengibacter sp. The sequence continues at coordinate 53,285 of NZ_JBMQQG010000082.1, read as the reverse complement.
ATAATCAACCCATTGAGCGCCATAATCAGCCCGATAAACAAAACACTTAAATGAAAATGTTCTTTAAAAAAGACAGGGATGGTAGTGAAGAGCTGGAAAAAACACAATGCAAATAGAAACACTAAAAACACAAAAGAAATATAAGTGCGGTCTTTGTAAGCTGAATTTTTTACTAATGTTTTTTCCCGGGTTTTTACTTCGGTAGCGGAATTACGTTTAGGCGACAACGTTATATATAAAAGGCATGCTGCCAAAAGGTTAGTAATTCCGTCAACCCAAAACAATAAATTATAATTAAAACTCGCGATAATTCCTCCCAAAGCGCCACCTGCCGCCCAGCCGAGATTAACAGCAAGCCTGTTAAGCGAATAGGACCGTGTTCTGTTAACCTCTTTACTATAATGAGCGATAGCGACCGTATTGGCCGGCCGAAAGGACTCATTTAAAATAGCAAGAATGAAGGTGCATATGCAAATGCCCGTATAGGACCGAACTTCACCAAGTATGATAAACATAGATCCGCCGAAAATCAAGGCAAACAATTGTACATAATAGTATCCAATTTTATCTACTAACTTACCACCTGCAAGAGAACCAACAATAGCCCCCAGCCCGAAAAGACTCATAACAAACCCGGCTTTGCCAATAGTAACACCATAATGTTGCGTGAGATACATAGTCATAAAAGGTATCACCATTGTTCCGCTCCTGTTTACAAGCATTACAAGCGAAAGCCACCATGTGCCTGGTGAAAGACCGCCGTAAGCTTTTTTGTAAAGGGAAAGTGTTTTGCCAATCATAATGTTGACAAATATAGATTAGTTACTAATGCAATTCTTGCTGCATTAACGGCGCCAGGAGTACACTCCATTTTTCATATTGAAGCGCAGATGGATGTAAGCCATCGCCTGCGACAAGCTGAAGATTATATTTAGCCTCCCTGGAGATGGGGGTTATATCAAGATAGTGCACTCCCGCTGCCAAAGTGATGGTTTTGTTGGCGGCGTTAAATTCGTCAATTTCTTTTGCTATCTGTGCAGTATCAGCACCCGCGGCATAAGGTGTAACGCTGTAATCCGGAATAGAGAGTACGATTACATGTTCCTTATTATTGCCAGCATATGAAACAGACCTGTTCAGTAGTTCGGTGAACTCGGCTTTATACTCGGCAATACTTAGGTGCTGATATTGATTATTAACGCCAATAAGAAGGGTTACAATTGAGTAATTGGTTTTGGGTGGATTAGCGTTTAAAGCGTTAATCAGGTTGGTGGTCGTCCAGCCCGTTACCGCAATAATATCGGGTTCTTTTATTTGGATACCTTTTTGTCTTAACAAGTTAACAGTCTGTACCGGGTATCTGTCGGCAGTATCAACCGACTGGCCAATCGTATAAGAATCGCCGAGAGCTAAGTAGGTTTTTGAAGTATCTGCAAAAGGTGCCTGGTTCATAACTACATCGTTACTTTTTTTCGCACACGATATTATGGATAAAAACGCAATTGACAGCGAAACCAACTTCTTCATAACGCATTTTTTAAGTATTAAAATCCTATATACGAAAAAATACAGGAGCAGGTAACGACATTATTAAAAAAGGCGATTGATATTAATCAAACGCCTTTTATTCTCATTAGCTTTAAGAATAATCTATTTATACAATATTTCATAATACTCATTAGCCATCCGGTTGCTGTCAAACTGGAACTGAACATCTCTCATTCCGTTTTTTACAATTTGTCGCCACGTATCAAAATCATCATAATAGATAGGCAGTATTTCCTTTTCCAGGATTTCGTACAACTTATTTAAATCGTATTCATCCTGCTCTTCAACGTGCATGTTCATATAATCGGCAGGAGGCACTACAAACCCATTATTGCCGTTGTTGATGAATTCGCATATCCATCCGTCGTTAGTACTAAGATTTACAGCCCCGTTCATCGCTGCGGTCATTCCACTTGTTCCGCTTGCTTCCCTGGGCACGCGAGGATTGTTTAGCCATACGTCAGCCGATTGCTTCAATCGTTTGCTTAGTGTAAGCTCATAGCCGGTACATACCGCAACATTTTTATATTGCTTACTCAAATTCACCAGGTGATTAAAATCAGCTATTGCAGGAAAGTCAAGTGGGTAGGGTTTACCGGCCCATATTATTTGTATCGGGTATTTCGGATTATTTAATAACGCTTCAAAACGTTTATGATCTCTCGTTAGTAACTCAGCTCTTTTATAGCCGGCAAATCTCCTTGCCCAAACAATAGTCAGCACCTCGGGTTTCATCAACTTACCGGTCTGGTCTGCAACAATTTCAAATCCTCTTTTCTTAAGATATTTCTTCCTGTCATCAAATACAGTATCATTTCCCTCTTCTTTTGCCCGATATAATTGTTTATCTGCCCAATAACGCCAGTTCTGGGCGTTCGTGATAGATTTTATTTCGCAAATACCTTCATACTTTTTCCACATTTGCCTGCTCACTTCTCCATGAAGTTGCGATACTCCATTTGCCAGGTGAGCAAAACGCAATGCGGCAAGCGAATGATTAAAAAGATTGTCCGTAATGCCGGTGAGTTCCCTCACTTGTGCCAAAGGCATCCCATAGAAATAACTCATTTTCTCGCAAAGAAACATGTCATGCTTTTCGTTACCAGCTTCTTCAGGGGTATGTGTCGTAAATACTAATCGCTTTTTTACTTCGTCTTTATTACCAAATTTTTTAAACAGGTAAAATACTGAACTTACAGCATGGGCCTCGTTAAGATGGTACAGATCGGGGTTAAAATTTAGCTGATCAATTAATTTGGCGCCGCCAATTCCCAGCAAAATAAACTGGGCAATTTTAGTGGCAGCATTTCCATCGTATAACCTGTTGGTTATTGTCTGGGATACATAATCATTTTCCGGCACATCAGTACTAAGCAAAAACAGTGGCGCTGTATTAAATGTCTTCGGATTTAAATGCCAAACTTTAACCCATACAGGATGGTCGTGAATCGGAATCTGGAACATGATGCCGGTATCTTCCAGAAAATTATAGATCTTATCGATCCAAACTACGTTCAAAGTCTGGTCCTGGTTTCTGGCCTGATCATAGTAGCCTTCTTTCCAAAGAATACCAATACCAATCAAATTTTGTTTGAGCTCATAAGCACTGCGTAAATGAGAACCAGATAAAAACCCCAAACCACCGCTATAAATTTTCAAGGGCTGGTGAATCGCGAACTCCATGGAGAAATAAGCAACCTTTTTTGAGTATCGTGCTTCGGTTTCATAGGGGACCCTGTAATTTTCAAAACTCATAATATAATCAGATCGAATTTAATGAGGGCGCAAGATAAAAGGAAAATTCAACATATTGAAGGTTTCGGCTTGCAATTGTAAGTTGCGTCTCTCATGTACAGTAACGTTAAACATTAATAATTGTTTTGTATCAAATTAATTTTTGTAAACTATCAACGTGCCAATTGTTCCAATGCTGCCCTTATGATCAGTTCGATTCCTGCTCTCATATTAAACTAAAAGATAATTTCCCGTTTGGCGTTTTAAGATTGACTTATCAAATTTAATTTTTAGATTTGTCTAAATTTTTTTTTAAATAACATGAAATTATCTGAGAGCGAAGAAAACTACATCAAAAGTATTTATAACCTCCAGTCTAAAACGGAAAAGGTAAATACCAACTCACTCGCGGCTTTTCTTGATACAAGTGCGGCATCCATAACCGACATGCTGAAGAAATTAAAATCAAAAAATCTGCTGGAATATAAGAAGTATTATGGATTCAGGTTAAATAATGCCGGCAATAAGCAAGCGCTTAAAATTATAAGAAGGCACCGGCTATGGGAATTTTTTTTGGTATCGAAGCTTGATATGGAATGGGAAAAAGTTCATGATATTGCTGAAGAACTGGAACATGTAAGCAGCACAGAACTGATAGAAAAACTGGATCACTTTCTCGGTAATCCTAAAATAGATCCTCATGGAGATCCTATTCCCGATGAAAAAGGCGTTATGCCTGTTCTTCAGCAAATCGCCCTAAAAGATTTATCCATTAAGAAAAATGCAGTTGTAAGTTCTGTCAGCAACCAATCGCCGCAAATGATGGAAATGTTGAATCATTATGGATTAAAAATAGGCTCCCCAATAAAAGTTCTGAAGTCTTTTGTATTCGACGGATCGCTCCAGGTTAAGATTGCCAAACAACCAGAGTGCATTATCAGCGGGCTGGCTGCTCAAAATATTTTTGTATATGATAGTTGAGAAGAAACTATACGATAATTCCCTGAGTGAAGTACATGGAAGCATCGAAACGAAGAGATTGGGTTGGAAAAGAATATTTTCTTTCCTGGGGCCAGCTTATCTAATAAGTGTTGGTTACATGGACCCGGGAAACTGGGCTACAGACCTGCAGGGAGGAAGTAAATTTGGCTACGCACTTATTTGGGTATTGCTGATGAGTAATCTTATGGCTTTACTTCTACAAGGGTTGTCGGCTCGCCTGGGTATTGTAAGAGGGCGTGATCTTGCGCAGGCTAACCGGGAAGCATACCCGAGAATAATCAACTTCACGTTATACATTCTTGCAGAAATCGCCATTGCTGCATGCGACCTAGCCGAGGTGTTAGGAATGGCAATCGGTATTCAGTTACTTACCGGTTTACCTTTAATCTGGGGAGTTAGCCTCACAGTGTTCGATACTTTTTTATTACTCTATCTCCAAAAGTTGGGCATGCGAAAGATGGAAATATTCATTATTACACTTGTTGGAATAATAGCCGGCGCCTTTTTGATTCAAATGATTATGGCAGCGCCCGCTGTCAGCGAAATTGCTACAGGCTTTGTGCCCCACATACCTAATAATGAAGCATTATATATTGCCATCGGGATTATTGGTGCTACGGTAATGCCACACAATCTTTATTTACATTCCGCACTGGTGCAAACAAGAAAAATAGAACGCACTGAAAAGGGAATAAAGCAAGCTATTAAATACAATAGAATTGATAGCACCGTCGCACTGAACCTGGCTTTCTTTGTTAATGCTGCCATCCTGGTTGTTGCAGCCGCAGTTTTTTTTAAATCCGGCAATTCACAGGTGGCAGAGATACACGAGGCCTATCATTTGCTTCCAAATTTTTTAGGAAACGTGGCGCCTTATTTATTCGCAATAGCACTAATAGCTGCAGGCCAAAGCTCAACAATCACAGGAACACTTGCAGGCCAAATTGTAATGGAAGGCTACCTGAGTCTGCGTATTAACCCATGGTTACGCAGACTTATTACAAGGCTACTCGCAATTATTCCAGCGCTAATTGTAATAATCATTTATGGCGATAAGCAGGTTGATTATTTGTTGGTACTTAGCCAGGTTATCCTTAGCCTGCAGCTTGGTTTTGCAATTATTCCCCTAATCCATTTTGTTAGCGATAAATCGAGGATGGGAAATTTTGTAATAAAAACTCCAACAAAGATAATGGCGTGGCTTATTGCCGTTGTGCTTATATGGCTTAATGTTCAAATGCTGGTAAGCCAGTCTGTGCCTGTATTTGAGGGAAATGCAATTATGCCAAAAATAATAATTATTGCAAGTGCCCTGTTTTTCAGTGCCTTACTTTTATATCTACTTTTTGAGCCGGCAATAACAAGAAGAAAAATGGCAGCCTCTATTAAAATACATCCCGAAATGGAAAACATCATACTTGATATCCCACGATATGACAGAATAGCTGTTGCGTTGGATTTTTCTGAAAACGATAAAAAATTGATCAGTTATGCAATAGGGCAAGGAAATGAACGGACTCATTATATACTCCTGCATATTGTTGAAAGTGCATCGGCAAAATTATGGGGAAGCCAGAGTGATGATTATGAAACAAGAAAAGATCATGCTCAGTTGGATGGCTATGTTAACCAATTAAAAGAAAAAGGATTTAAAGCAACAAGCCTCCTCGGATTTAGAAACCGTGCAAAAGAAATTGTAAGGCTCGTAAAAGAAAGTAATGCAGAAATGTTAGTTGTGGGAGCTCACGGCCACACGGGTCTAAAGGATCTCATTTATGGAGAAACTGTTAATTCTGTAAGGCATGAACTTCGGATTCCTATATTAATGGTGAGTTTAAAAGATGAAAATATTTGATGAGACTCACGGATGAAACAGACTGCTATTTTATCACGACACTTTCCCTGATCTTTTCAATTGCAGCAGCTATTTTACTATTCCATTCTAATTGCTTTTGAACGTTGATGCTATGATTAGTTTCCCGGTCATATAAATGCTGTAACTCCGAATTTTCTTTATATACTTTATCAAAAATCGAGGTCAGTAATTTCGCATAATTTCCCTTCGTAAATTTTGCCTTTTTTATTTCAGCAATAAATTTTTCTGCGCCAAGCCTTGTAATATCAAAATGATGCTGCTCATGAAGTAAATGATATTCGGAATTTATCCGGGGCTTTCTCCATGAATCGCTTTTAGTGAAAAAAGTATACACACCAATGTTTAGGTAAATATTCCTTTTGTCAAATTTCATTTGAGAATCGAAGGCGAAACCCGACGCAGTTACCGCGCCGGCAAAATTATTTTCAATTGGCTTCCCTTTAAAATCACTCCATTACAGGTCCCTGTTAAAATCATAGTAAATAGTATCACTTTTTATAGAAGCCTTTCTATTTTCCATAAATGCGTGTACGATCACTTTCTGAGCCATACAATCATGCATTATTGGTATAGACATCACCAGTAGAAGAACGGTTTTATACTGCATCATTTTGAGTGTAAATATGTTACAAAAATTTTACGAAGGCCCGAAATAAAAAGTTAAATCCCATGGTGCATTGCCCCGGTCAACGGGTGATTTTATTTGCAAAACATTACATCACATAAAGCATAATTTCTATTCAATAAAATGCAGCTATACTTCGTTATAATACATTGCCTTGATCAGAAATAAAATAAATTACCTAAATTGTTGTCTCAAATTCTTTTACCAATTCCGAAAAACTGACATGGATTCCTTCCTGACGGACATATCACATCTCAACAACTCTTCAGAATTTTTATGTGGCTTCACCGATACTGACTTCCGGTTTTTACATATGAACCGGTTATTTCAGAAATACTTTGGATTGGAAAATGAAGAATGGAAAGGGCGCCTGTTTACTGAAGTGGCCCAAATTTTCCAAATGGAAAAATTCCTCGAAGCTAACAATGAATGCATCAATAATCCTGGTAAAATTATTTGCATTGAAATACAAACTACAACAGCTACCTCCGAAAACTGGTTCAAATGGGAAGTAACTGCAATTGTTAATCAAAAGAACAAGGTGCAGGGCATCCGCTTTTTAGGCACGGATATTACAAAACACAAAAAGGCAGAACATACCCTATTACAACAGGCCGTTTTGCTTGACAACATTTCGGACGCAATTATATCGAGCGACGAAAATTTCTGCATTAAGAACTGGAATCGTAAAGCGGAAATGATGTTTAATTTATCATATGAAAATGGCGCTAGCGCTCCTTCACACAAGATTGGCAAAATAGATTTTGTAAATGATTCGGTAATTAATTTTAAGAAACAGGTTCAAGCCAATGGCTTCTGGAACGGTGATGTTTTAGTCGAAAAAATGGATGGTAACCAATTGCGTCTGCAAGGAAAAGTAAACGCAATTTTAGATTCAACGGGAAAAACGACGGGTTTTGTTGCGATGATCAGTGAAGTGGCAAAACAAGAAGTTACCGAAAACAAATTCAGTCTTGACCAAAAGAAATCAGAGCTTGACCGGGTTAAAGAACAAGATCAGTTCCATACTTTTATGGAGTATGCCCCGGCACTTGGATGGATAAATGATGAAGATGGCATATTGCACTATATGAACACTTTATTTCAAAATTCCTTTGGCCTGCCCGACAGCGCAATTGGTGAAAATATTTTTGATTATTATCCTGTTTCAATGAAGCCTAATTGCAAAGCGAGCGATCTTGAAGTGCTGGAAAAAAATACGGGTATCGAAACTTTTGAAGATAGCGTTGCCGGGAACGGTGAAAAACTTTGTTTCCAGGTTTATAAATTCCCGGTAGGTCACCACAATAAAAAAAGACTCATCGGCGGCCTGGCTTTTAATATTACGGGCCAGGTGAATGACAAGATGGAAATTATAAAAGAAAGAAACCAGTTTCAATCTTTTATGGAAAATGCACCATTATTAGCCTGGATTACAGATGCGAAAGGTGTACTGCAATACATGAATACACGCTTTAAAACTTCCTTTAATTATACCGATGATCGTTTGAACAAAACGATCGGGAATGGTCGGCCAATTTCAGAAAGAGAAAAAGTTCTATTGCCACACGAAGATGTCCTCATAAAAAAGAAAAGCATTGAATTATTTCATGAGTGGACGGATTCGGACAATAAAGTGCATTCTTACCGGACTTTTAAATTTCCAATACAGGATGTTGAAGGTAATTATCTTGAAGGAGGACAGTCTATTGATATTACGGCTGAATTATTAACCCAGCGTGCCCTGCAAAGGAGTAATGAACTATTTGAATATGCAGGCAAAGCCACCCGTGATGTTATTTGGGACTGGAGCCTAAAAGAAAATAAAATAAGAAGAACCGGCGGTTATAAAAATCTTTATGGTTACGAAATGACAGACCTGTATGAGCCGCACAATTATGATAAAATACACAAGGATGATATTGCCAACGTTATGAAAATTGTTGAAGAATCATTCAATAGTGATGCTTCACGCTGGCAGCTTGAATATAAATATCTCTGTGCCGATGGTTCTTATAAAATCGTAATTGACCAGGCATACATCATTAGAAATAAAACCGGCAAAGCGGTACGGGTAATTGGGTCGATGCAGGACGTAACGGAAGAACGTGATTTGCAGGAACAGGTCCTGATAACTGAAAAGCAAAAAAAGAGAGATGTTGTTAATGCAGTAATTGATGCCCAGGAAAAAGAAAGAAATGAACTTTCGGCAGAATTACACGACAATGTAAACCAGTTACTGGCGGCAGCAATATTGTATTTAAAGACGGCGCAAAAACAGGAAGTCATTAAAGAATCTCTCGTATCGCAGAGCCTCGATTATGTTCAAAAAGCGATTGAAGAACTCCGCAATATAAGCCGCAACCTTACTCCTTCAGAATTAAAAATGAATGGCCTTCGTGCCGCATTAAAAGTCTTTGCCGAAAAATTACACATCCCCAAAAGTTTTGAAGTCAACCTTACATTCGGTCAATTGTCTGAAAGCAAAATAACGCAGCCACTTAGATTAGCAGTATATCGTATTATACAGGAAGTAATTAATAATATTCTCAAACATGCCAATGCAAACAAGGTAAATATTAGCGTGTCTGAAAAAGACGATGTCCTAAACCTAACGGTGACGGATAACGGAAGAGGTTTTGATTTAGTTTCCTTCAAAAAAGGATTGGGAATAACCAATATTTATAATCGGGCCGAAAATTTTGGCGGTTATGCGGAAATAATTTCTTCGCCGGGAAAAGGTTGTACCTGGCACGTAAATATTCCGTTGAGTGAAACGAATCAGCAGCCTGTGATAAAAAATCAATATGTTTAAATGGCCTCAATGTTTTTGGCTGAGAAAATTTTGTGCGCTATTCGCAATCTCATCTGTTTCAATTTTATTCATACATTTAAAATGACCCAGGGGACATTTATCAAACCCAATTTTGCTGCAAGGCCTGCACCACAATTTGTTCACCTGGAAAATTTTATATTCAGTATTATAAGGATACATTCCAAACGAAGGAACTGTATTGCCCCAAACAGAATATACCATTTTTTTAAAAGCCGCAGCAATATGCATTAGTCCCGTATCGTGGCTTATTACCAAATTGGATCTGCGAATAATATCAGCAGATTCATTTAACGAAAATTTGCCGCAGGCGTTATAGATTTTTATAGAATCAACACTGCTGATATCAGCGCCGTTATTAAAGTCTTCTTTGCCTCCGAGCAAAATAACCGGGTATTCAATTTTAGCACACAGGTCTTTTAATTTATCTACGGGCAATTTTTTTGTAAAATGAGCGGCGCCAATGGCAATGGCCAAAAACCCCTGTGAATGCGAAAAAGGTATATCTGAATCTTTAACTTTATCATTTTCAGGAATAAAAAAATCAAGGCCTAATCCATCATTAACCACGCCCAAGCCTGAGACAGTTTCCATATACCTGTCAACGATATGTTTTTCAGGCATCAGGTTTATTTTAAAGTTAGTATATATCCATTTTTGGGTATTTAACTTATTAAAAGAATGAAAGGGGACACCTTTTAACGCCTGTTTAATTCTCAGCGTTCGTAAATTAAAATGGAGATCAATCACAGCGTCAAACTTTTCTTCTTTAAGAACATCTACGGTATCCTCAAAATCATCATCAAGCGTGATAACTTTAGTTAAGTAAAGGTTCGATTCTACAATAGATGCAAAATTTTTTTTTGTAAGAAACCAGATTTCTGCGTCGGGAAACTGTTTGCGCAAACAGCGTACAACCGGCGTAGTTAGTACGATATCGCCAATGGAAGAAAACCGGATAATTAGAAATTTTTTTGCCAAGAATTACGCTGATTTACACTAATAAAAATATCAATTTACCTTCATACAATTTTCTATGTTTTTAGCATCATCTGTTTTATAACCTTCATTTGGAAGGAAGGGCTACATTTCAATATAATCAAGCTCTTTATGAAATGTTTCTTCGCTCAATACAGCAGCTATTATACTAATTATCATGACGATAACGCCCGTGATAAAACCGCTCATAACATAGTTGAAATAATATTGTAAACCGTTAAAAAGCAAAAGCATTAAAGGCAAAGAACCCCTGACCATATTGGGAATGGTGGTTGCCGCGGTTGCCCGAAGATTAGTCCCGAACTGCTCGGCTCCCATAGTTACAAATATGGCCCAGAAACCGGTTGCCAGTCCAAGCCCCCCGGAAATCCAATACATGGTAGCGGCACTACTCGCGGCCGTTTGCATGAAATACAATGATATCATTACTATGGTCATGATATAAAAAACATACAACGCCTTTTTCCTGCTCTTTAAAACATGACTAAGAAGACCTGCTAACACATCTCCGATGGAGATTGCGATATATGCATACATGGTAGCCTTGCCCGGGCTTACGTCTTCGTTGATGCCAAAGCCCTTTGCAAACTTATTGGAGAAGGCAATAAGAATACCTATTACATACCATGTTGGGAGGCCCAATAAAATGCTGCAGGCATATTTCTTAAACCTTTTCCTGTTACTAAAAAACATCAGGAAGTTTCCTTTAGTTACGGAGCGATCCATTGATTGATACATTCCCGATTCGAATACACTTACACGCATTATAAGCAAAAGAAAACCGAGACCGCCACCAATGAAATAGCAAATTCTCCAATCATATCTCTCCGATATAAAAAAAGCGACTACGGCTCCCGTTAGTCCGAGGCCTGCCACCAGTGAGGTACCAATTCCTCTCTGTTCTTTTCTCAGCAATTCAGCAACTAAGGTAATGCCGCCGCCCAATTCACCGGCTAGGCCAATACCAGCGATAAACCTGGCGATGGCATATTGAGGTACGGTTTGCACAAAGCCGTTAGCAATGTTGGCAAGAGAATATAATATAATAGAGCCAAAAAGTATACTAAGTCTTCCTTTCTTATCGCCCGCTATTCCCCATATAATACCACCGATCAACAAACCAATCATTTGAATACCCAGGATCAATTCTCCCTGTTTGTCTATTTCTGTTGCACTTAAGCCAAGCGATTTCAAACTGGGAATACGAACGATAGCGAAAAGAAGTAAGTCGTATATATCGACAAAATAGCCTAATGCTGCAACAATTACAGGAATCGAAAACACCGCAATCTGTTTCTTGTTCATATCAAAAATCAAATAGTTGTATTGTTCCTACCTTCCTTTTTTTTAGGAACGAATACCTTCCATAAAACCGGGAACGTAGTAACCACAATAATACCCACTACTATTACTTCAAGATGTTCTTTTAAATCGAAGTGAAACTGGTGCATGATGAAGGTTTGCAAAAAATGGCCGGCAAATAACATACTACCAACCCACAATATGCTACCAACCATATTATAGTAAGCGAATTTTTTATGGTTCATTAAAACGATACCTGCTACTATGGGCGCAAAGGTTCTAACAAACGGAACGAACCTTGCCAACACGATAGCCTGGCCTCCATTCTTTTCATAAAATTCATGCGCTTGTACCAGGTATTTTTTTTTGAAAAAGAACGTATCTTTTCTTTCAAACAAAAAAGGTCCGCTTTTTTTCCCGAACCAGTACCCCACATAATTTCCCAAAATTCCCGCTATCGAAATCAGCAACCATAAAATAAAAAGATCTGCCCATTGACTGTTGGTTTCAAACATCGCTGAGGCGACAATGCCCGGAACATGGTTTGTTGTACTGCTGAAAATACCCGTAACAAAAAGCAAAGCATCACCTGGCAAAAAGAAACCGGCAAACAATCCTGTTTCGGCAAACACAATAAACAATATCATCCATAAGCCGCCGTGCTGTATATAGAAATGAGGGTTCAGTAAATCTCTAATACTTATTCCTAAAATGTCTAATAATTCCACTGATAGTTTTTTAAATTATTAATCGGCAAGTTCACCTTCCCATTTACTTACGGCTGATGTAGCCAATGCATTTCCCAGCACGTTAGTCATAGTGCGAAACATATCGCAAAAATGATCTATTGGCAATATTAAAGCAATTCCTGCAGGTGGAATATGAAACATACCGCAAGTTGCTAACACTACGACCAGTGCGGCACGGGGCACACCCGCAATTCCTTTGCTGGTAAGCATTAGCACGAGCAACATGGTAATTTGCGTTCCTACGTCCATATGAATTCTATATGCCTGCGCTATGGCAACACTCGCGAATGTCATATACATCATACTGCCATCAAGGTTAAAACTATATCCTAACGGTAGCGTAAATGCAACAATTTTTTCCGGACAGCCAAAGCGTTCAAGCTCTTCCGTTAGTTTGGGAAAAACAGCTTCGCTGCTTGTGGTACTGAAGGCAATTAATAACGGCTGTGCAATTCTTTTTAAAAGTAAGGGAACTCTATTCTTTAAAATTAAATAACCAACGGCGATTAGTACCAACCACAGTAGAAAAATGCCGATAACAAAAAAGAAAAGATAATCGCCATAGAATCGAAATATGCTAAATCCGTTAGTGGCAATAACTGCGGCCAAAGCGCCAAATACACCAAGAGGAGCGAAATTCATTACATACCCAACCATTTTTAAAATTACATGCGACACACTTTCAAGCGCCTTTATTAGAGGCTTTGCATAATCACCAATGGCTGTAGCAGCAATTCCAAAGAAAACACTAAAAATTACAATTTGTAAAATTTCGTTTGACGCCATAGATTGAAAAATGCTCTTGGGAAAAACATGCTCCACAAAATTGGTTAAAGAAAACTGTTGCGTATTCGTCATTAAATCCTTTGCTGCAGACACATCCGCTACACTTAAATTGATGGCATCCCCGGGCCGGAAATAATTCACCAATACAAGGCCGATAAATAGACTTACCAGGGACGCAGAAACAAACCATAAAAGCGCCTTACCACCTATTCGCCCAACGGTTTTTAAATTACCCAATTTTGCGATGCCTACCACCAATGTTGAAAATACTAACGGTGCAATAATCATTTGTACCAATCTTAAAAAAATGGTGGTTAATAAATTCATGTTAACCGAAAAAGAAGCAACAAAAGAAGATGAAGAATTTTCATGCACGATGTATCCAAGCAAGCTTCCTGCAAGCATTGCTATGAGAACATAAATGGTAAGCCTGTTCTTATTTTTACTGATAGTCTTTGTAAAACCCATAAAGTTTGCAATATAATATTTAAAATGTGTTATAAAGCGTAGCGGTTAAAAATTACACACTGGTTCAATATTTTAAAAATTAATTCCTTACTTTTCCAAATTGATAACCAAAACCATAATTCATTTATATGAGTTTATTTATTACTAAACCTATGAGCAGCCTTATGGCTGAGGCAAGCGAATCGGGCAATACATTGAAAAGAACTTTGGGTCCGGTTAATTTAATTGCCCTGGGCATAGGTGCTATAATAGGCGCAGGGCTTTTTGTAAGAACAGCTGCAGCCGCAGCTCAGAATGCAGGGCCTTCGGTAACGATTGGTTTTATTGTAGCTTCCATTGGGTGTGCATTCGCAGGATTGTGTTATGCAGAATTTGCGTCGATGATTCCAATAGCAGGAAGTGCCTACACTTACTCATATGCAACCATGGGCGAGTTTATTGCGTGGATTATAGGATGGGATCTCATTCTTGAATATGGTGTTGGTGCCGCAACGGTAGCTATCGCATGGAGCGAATATTTTAATAAACTGTTGCAAATTTTTGGACTGAATGTTCCTTATCAATGGTGTCATTCACCGTTTGAAGTTTCTACTTCCGGCATTCATGGTATCATGAATATTCCAGCTTTATTCATCATTATCGTACTTAGTTTATTATTGATAAGAGGCATGCAGGAGTCAGCGGTAGTAAATGCGATCATTGTTATTTTAAAGGTTGCAATCGTGGTGGTTGTTATAGCAATGGGATGGCAATATATACGGCCCGAAAATCACACACCTTTTATCCCGGCCGATTCTACTTATACGGATCAACAAGGAATATCACATCATTATGGAGGTATACTTGGAATATTAGGTGCAGCGGGTGTTGTATTCTTTGCATTTATTGGATTTGATGCCGTTTCAACTGCTGCGCAGGAAACGAAAAATCCTAAAAGAGATATGCCGATTGGTATACTTGGATCGTTGGTAATCTGTACAATTTTGTACATACTTTTTTCATATGTACTCACTGGAGTTGCTTCAGTTAATGATTTCAGAACTCAAGGAAAAGAAGCATCAGTAGTTTATGCAATTGAACACATGAGCGGGGCAATGGTCAACGGCGTTTGGATCCCAACTTATAAATGGCTCAGTAATCTTGTAACCATTGCAATTCTTGCAGGCTTTTCTTCAGTAATCCTGGTAATGCTAATGGGACAGTCCAGGGTATTTTATTCTATGAGTAAAGATGGGCTTGTTCCTAAAATTTTTGCCAAAATTCATCCCAAGTTTAAAACGCCATATAAATCAAACCTGATATTCTTAATATTTGTTGGCTCTTTTGCTTCCTTTATTCCTGGCGACATTGTGGGAGATATGACGAGCATAGGTACCTTATTTGCCTTCATGCTGGTGTGTGCCGGCGTTTGGATAATGAGGCGCAAACATCCCGAAATCAAAAGAGGATTTAAGGTTCCCGCTGTAGGCCTGGTATCAATTCTAGGTATTTTTGTTTGTGGCGCTATGATCTTTGGCCTGGGCTGGACAAACTGGGCAAGGTTGATAGGCTGGCTGCTTATAGGGTTTATTATTTATTTTGGTTATAGCCGCTATCACAGCAGGCTGAGAAACCCAGGTAAATTTCCGGAAGATGAAAACCCTCATGTTATTCCGGAAGAGGTACCTCCTTTAATATAAAGACCGAACTCCTTACTAACAGTTTAGCTTATACGTAGTTAAGAAATTAAAGAAATACTTTGCTGTTGTTTTGTAAGATTAAAAAAGTGTGTTTATAGCCTACCAATACATGAAGTAAATTTTATTACATAACTTCTTCAAAAATGTTATCGCTAAAGCTGTTTTTCTTCAACAACTGGTAATGTTTTTTTAAGGAAACTATAAGTGGAAAGCGTCGGTAAGGAAGATTATTTTTTTCGGCAAACTTTTTAACAAGTGCGGTGATTTCAGGATAATATACATGGTTAACTGATGGAAATAAATGGTGCGCAATATGATAATTAAAACAACCCATGAAGAACCTGGTGAACCAGTTATCTTCTGCAACATCATTAGTTGTGCGTAACTGATGCTCAAACCAACTTGTAGGTAACTGGCCATTTTTATCCGTTATTGGAAAAGAGCTATCAGGCACGGCATGAGGAGTAACTAATACGATTAACCCAAATATACTTGCGGTTAAAATCATAATAAAAAATGCAACCAATATTTGCATCCAGGTTATATGCAACACTAATTTAGGAATTACAATAAGATATGTAAGGAAGAAAAGTTTAAATAAACCCAGTTTAATATATTCAATTGCCGGAATTTTCGCCACCTTATGCACCAGTTGTTTTTTGCGAAAAAAGTCTTTAAAGTCGCGGACAAAAAGCCAGTTAAATAAGAACAAGGGGTAAAGCATGGGAAGATAAATATGTTGGTAGCGATGTATTGGCGAATAAGGGGCATTAGGAAATACCCTCGCCATAGGACTTTGCTCGAAATCACTATCCCACTGCAACACATTCGGATAATTGTGGTGAAGCCTTATATGTCTCAGGCGCCAGATATAACTATTGGCACCCATCACGTCGAATAAGTGTACATATAGTTTGTTTAACGTCTTACTTTTAAAAAGTGCATTATGTACCGCTTCATGGATGAGATTAAGAAAATTCAAATCAATCAAAAGACCTAAAAACAGATAGCAGGCATACAATACCAAAGAGTTTTTACCAGCAAGCAGCGCAATAATGTAAAATGAAAAATATAAGGCAGGAAAAAGAATCGCCTTGATGGTAATTATAGGCTCTCGCTTTTTTTCCAGTCGTTTTACTGTGTGATTAACTTCTTCTCTTAATTGTTGAAATACGTCTTGTTTTGCCGGCACTTTCAGAAAGGTCGGTTTCCTGGTTGTCTTTTCCATAACAATTCGGTTTACTGACTTTACAAACATCTTAGGTTATTTTTTAACCGATTATGCTTGATTATTACTTCCTATATAAAAAAGTTGTTATACCAAAATCAGACCAATTAGCATTTTCATGACAAAATGCTAATTGCCATTACAGTAACCAAATTACTGCCGTAATGTCCACTTTCTTTAAAAATGAAATAATGCCAGTTGTCTTGTAAAACCGGCAATAAGGGGGACATCTATCCAATAAAAAGAACCGTACTTATAATTACTTTACGAGATGTAGAGAGTGGCTCTAATAAGGTTCGATTGGCGCCAATAGAAAATCTGAATAAAAATGAGTTGATAAAATTTTCTAAGATGTGAGATAGACATAAATTTAGATATTATTAAAAATTAATTTATGGCGAAAGCTATCTTGATTCAGTACTCTTAAATTTGTTTCCACGGCTCATCAAAATCTAAATTACTATCCTTTTGAAAAAGATAACATCGATATTTATGGGAGTCACCTTAATTGGGCTATGTGCATTCGCATTCCTTCAACAACAGCAAAAAATTACGATCGCTGCCGCGGCGGACCTGAAATTTGCGATGGATTCAATCATAACTTCTTTCAAGTTGCAAAATTCCGGGGCGGATATACAAGTTGTTTATGGCTCCTCCGGGAAATTCTATCAACAAATAGCCAATAGTGCTCCGTTTGATATTTTCTTTTCGGCTGATGTAGACTACCCGAATAAATTAAAAGATCAAGACCTGATAAATGGTGATATTAAAACGTATGGCATTGGTCAAATAGTTCTCTGGAGTAAAAAAACAGATCCCAATAAAGAAGGAATGAATACATTGCTTGATGTGGACATTAAAAAAATTGCCATTGCCAATCCCTCTCATGCGCCATATGGCAAGCGTGCACAGGAGAGTTTACAGTATTTTAAATTATATGATAAAATTAATGGCAAGTTAGTAATGGGAGAAAACATTTCGCAAACCGCTCAATTTGTAACAACGGGCGCTGCCGATATAGGCGTAGTTGCCTTATCGCTTGCGCTGTCCCCGGCAATGAAAAACGAAGGTGGAAAATATTTTCTTATTCCGGAACAAAGTCATAGGTCATTAGAACAGGCATATACATTGCTGAAACATGCTGAAGGAAATGCAACAGCCACTAAATTTTTCAATTTTATTTCGTCACCAGCAGCTGTCAGTATCTTAACCTACTATGGCTTTTCTCAAAAGAAATAAAATGAATCAATTAAAAGGGATTATAAAGGGAATACAATCACATCAAGGCTTATCCATTGTGAAAGTGCAGGGCCCAAATAATTGCCTGTTTACTTCATTAGTTATGGATGATGTTGAAAGTGCCGATTGGTTAAGAGAGGGAAAACCGGTAGCGTTGCATTTTAAAGAAATTGAAGTTATGATTTCAAAAGACCCCGATGTAAGAGTGAGCACACAAAATCGCCTTCCATGCAAAATACAATCCATGAACAACGGCATAATATTATGCCAGCTTGAGTTGTTGTTTGGTGAAACAGTCATAACTTCAATTATCACGGCAAATGCATGCAAACAACTGAACTTACAGGAAAACGATCATGTAACAGCGCTCATAAAAACAAATGAAATAAGTGTATCTCCTGATGATTGACTTATCGCCATTATGGCTCAGTTGTAAGTTGGCTCTTATTGTAACCATCCTTTTGTTCGTTATTTCTATACCGCTAGCCTACTGGCTCGCTTACAGCAAATTCAAATTAAAGACTGTTGCAGAAGTGATCGTAACGCTGCCGTTGGTTCTGCCGCCATCTGTGTTGGGTTTTTATTTATTAGTTGCCTTCAGTCCTGCAAATACTTTTGGAAGATTTATTGATACGTATTTTAATCTGCGCCTTGTATTTACATTCACGGGGTTAGTAGTTGCATCCATTATATACAGTTTGCCGTTTATGGTTAACCCTGTTGTGGCAGGCTTCAGGAATCTTCCAGCCTCATTAAAAGAAGCATCGCTTACTTTGGGGAAATCAAAATTTACCACGCTTATAAAAATCCTTCTTCCCAACATCCGGGCTTCCCTGCTAACCGGCATAGTAATGACCTTTGCACATACAATTGGAGAATTTGGGGTTGTGCTGATGGTTGGGGGGAGTATACCTAAACAAACGAGGGTGGTATCTATTGCTGTATACGATGAAGTAGAATCAATGAATTATCATAACGCAAACGTATATGCGCTGATTTTATTTTTATTTACTTTTTTAATTCTTTTGGGAGTTCACCTTATTAACAATAAAAAACGGGCGACTACCCTTTTGTAATGATCCAGTTCCGGGCATATAAGATATTGAACACCTCACAAGGTAAAATGCCTTTGGAAGTTTCATTCACTTTGGAGCATGGCCAATTATTTTCATTATTCGGAAAATCAGGCGCCGGTAAAACAACTATTCTTCGCATACTCGCCGGTCTCACTAACGCAGACGAAAGCTTTATTGAAGTTGACAATGAAATTTGGGATGACAACGAAAAGAAGATACACCTTCACGCACAAAAGCGTTCCATTGGTTTTGTTTTCCAGGATTATGCATTGTTCCCTAATTTGACTGTAAAAGAAAATATTCAATTCGCTTTGCAAAAAAAGAGGGAACGCAACATTGTACCGGAATTATTGGAATTGATGGAACTGGAACAACTGCAACACAACAAGCCCGCCAGTTTATCGGGCGGCCAGCAGCAACGGGTGGCCCTGGCAAGAGCCATTGCAAGGCAGCCAAAAATTCTTTTGCTGGATGAACCACTCTCCGCCCTTGATGATGAAATGCGTTTCAAATTGCAGGATTATATTTTCAAGGCTCATCAGTATTATAAGCTCACAACAATATTAGTAAGTCACCATCTGCCGGAAATATTCCGGTTGTCCGATACCGTTATAATACTTGACGAAGGGAAAATCATAAAGCAGGGCAAACCACTTGATGTTTTTACAGAACAAAAGATGAGCAGTAAATTTAATGTTACCGGCGAGATAATTGACATCCGGAAAAACGACATTGTTTACATTGTCAGCGTCCTTTCCATGAACAACATTATAAAAATGATTGCTACGGCAGATGAGATCAATAATTTGAAGGTCGGGCAGAAAGTGCTGGTAACGTCAAAAGTTTTTAATCCTGTGATACAGGTAATTTGATACAGGGGCCTTTGGCCACCCAAAATTTTCCATAACCTACTGAGGCATTATTCCTCATGTTCAACTACCTCCTCTTCAGGGAAAGGCTGATCTTTCTGAATAAGTTGTATTATTTTTTTACGTTCACCAATTATTAAAAATGCTATTAAAATTTTTACTGCCGATACCATCAATTTAGCTATGGGCGGCTTTGTTGCCTGGAATTTTAATTGAGATTGTTCATAATACGCGTAGAGGTAATTGCAAAAACCGGGTATTTCCTCAATCAAAATATAGCCTGACAGAATTATTAATGCAATGGTTAAAATATTCACTGCGGAAACATTGAAAGTAAGGTACTCGTCACTTAACTGGGGTTCCAGTTTTAAAAAAGCCACCATAGATTCTGTTTTAAAAATTAATACATAGGCAATAGAACAGTATAACGCCATTATAAGGATTGTAACTAACAAAGTTCCGGCTTCAAATCTTCCATCATGATCAGCCATAGTAAGCAGGGGTGCTATTAAATAAGGCAGCCACGCTAAAATGTCTTTAATAATAAAAAATCCAAACACTTTAATTATGATGCTAAAAAGATCTTTGAGTTTCATGTATTTATTGTATAGACGTTAATATGGTAACACTAAATCTATAACAAAAAATCAATTTACGCCAGGCCGTTACTGCTGGCAGATTTCAGGGAACACCTTTTTTTCGTTCCCGGCAGCTAACTTTGCATTTCAAAATATAACTTAAAACAGTTTTACATTTTCATTCCTGCCATTGGATTTTTACCATGCTCAAAAATGAATTCACTATTGAGTAAGTATGCGCCGCTTGTTACAACCACATCGCCATCCTTAAGCCCGGATGTTATTTCAACTGCATCATTTTCTTCCACGCCTGTTGTCACCATCCGTATTTCATAAACACCCGGCTTTGTCTGCACCCAAACTGTAGACCCCTTACTGTCTGTTAATACGGCATCTGATGGCAGTGTAAGAGAGTTGTGTTGCTTTTTATTGATGATAAGATAGGCTGCCATTCCCGGATGCAGCAGGTTATCCTTATTCTGTATAGTGGCCCTGATCAGGTTTATTCTTGTATCAGGATTCATTTCCGGATTTACAAAATCTATATTTCCATTAATATCCATGTTGTTTAAATCCGGAATTTGAATGGTGACTTTATCATTCATATTTACGGAAGACATTTGAGTTGTATAAACCTGTGCCTCGGCCCAAAGTGTTGCAAGATTAGCAAGCTGCACTATGGAGCCGCCTTCCATTACATAATCACCTTCATTAACGTCGAACGAAGTAATGTATCCTGCCTCAGTACTGTAAAACGATGTAAGCGTGGATGCTTTTTTGCTCCCGGCAATTTGCTTAATTTGTGCATCGCCCATGCCCCATAACAATAATTTATTTTTAGCACTTTCCACCACAGCTGCATAATTAATAAGCGTATTGCCAATAGTACTCTCCTGTTCCAAAGCGTTTATGTATTCCTGTTTGGCATTATTCAGCTGTTCACTGTAGAGATCAAATAATTTATCTCCTTTGTGAACAAAATCACCTACATTTTTGAAGTAAATTTTATCAACCCGGCCTTCCACCCTGGCATTTACTGAAGACAATTCGTTTTGGTTAAAATTCAGGGTCCCTGTAAGAAGGAGTTTGGCACCGACGTTTCCTTTGCCTATCGTATCTGCCTGTATGTTTCCAAGCCTTATTTGTTCTCCACTTAAGTGAATTTCTGTTGGCATTGCCGGCTTACTGGCCAGGGAAACAGCAATCAATTTCATCCCACAGATAGGGCAATTTCCCGGATGATCCTCATGCACCTGCGGATGCATACTGCAAGTATAGTAAACATTTCTATTTACGGGCGCTAACTTCTCTTTGGGTTTTTCTTTGCACGAAGAAAAAATAAGCAATAAGCAGTATGTAATTTTCAGTAATACTCCACTTTGTCCTTGTATAATTAAAGTAGTATTTTTTAACGTGTGTTTCATTTTGTCTTTTATTTGCAGGTGACTGATCTTTCTTTTAGTTATTTGTTATTCATTTGCTTTAATAAAACTTTCACTATCCACCAGGTACTGGGCATTTGTAGCTATGGTATCAGCTGTATTGAGCCCTGAAAGTATTTCCACCTTCTCACTGGTACGGATACCTGTTGTTATTTTATGCGCCTTAAATCCATCTTCTGATTTAATGAAGGCAACTTCGTTTATGCCAAGCGTTAGCACGGCCGTCCGTGGCACCCACAGACCATTCTTACGTCCGGTATAAATGCTGGCCGCAACCTGGCTGCCTACGGTAAGCATATCCATATTATGGAAATATACCCTTGCCGTGATTGTTTTATTGTCGTTCCTGAAGAAGGGTTCAATAAAATCAATAGTTCCATTTATAATCGCATCGGTTTCTGTTTCGGGAACAGCCCTTACGCTGTCGCCTTTCTTAATAAATGAGAGGTCATTCGGAAAAATTTGTAAAGCAACCCATGCTTTATGATGATTCATTATCATAAATAATGTTTGTCCTTTCTCCACATACATACCTTCTCTTAACGACAGTTCCTGGGTGACAGATGCGCTAATGTTGACTCCTGTTTCATTCATATTATGCGTCATACCGGCATCATGAACATGCCCCGTGTACTTACTATACACACCAACACTGTATAAGGGTCTGCCTGATGTGATAACTTTATTTAATTCTGTTGAACTCATACCAAGCAACAGCAATTTTTGTTTGGCTGCCCTGATGAAAGAAATATTCTGCGCATCATTCTTTAACAGGAATAATAAATTTTCCTGAGCAGTTAATAATTCCGGGGAATATATGTCCATCACTTTTTGTCCAGCTTCTATTTTTTGATAACGATACCGCAGATACAGTTTTTCAATCCGGCCTGATACATTTGATGAAATAGTGCCGGCAGCGCGGGTGTCGGATTCAATTGTTCCATATGCTTTCACGGGAATATCAATATCACCTTCACGAGGTGTTGTAACCGGGAGGGAAGCCACCACATACTCATTGGTCGGTTTGAGTAATGATTCAAGGTTAACATTATTGATAGCAGCGGGCTTTGCATTTACCTTAATTAGCGTCATACCGCAAATAGGGCATTTACCGGGATGATTTTCTTTTACCTGCGGGTGCATAGAACATGTGTAAACTTCCGCCGATGAAGAGTTCGGCGAAACTGATTTATTCTTCGCATTATCACAGGCTTGCATAAACGAAGCAGTTGCTAATACAAAAGCTATATAAATACATAATTTATTTTTCATTTCTCATGATTTAATCTCTAATAATTTCTCCAGGTCAACCTGCATGCCTAACAGTTGTTGCAGCTGATCCAGGTACTCAAGTTCTGTGTTATTCAAAGTTTCCCAGGCATCATACAACTCAAAAAGTTCGGCTGTATTTTGCTGATAAGCCAACAGGTTGCTTTGATAATTTTTCTTAAGCGCAGCTATGATATTATTTTCAAATAACTGCACTTGTTTTTGCTTTGCTGTTATATCTTGTTGCAATTGATACGCCATGCCGGAGAATTCATTAGCCATAGACGCCTTCTCGATTTTTAAAGATTCCACCTTCCACCGGATACTTTCAATGTTGGCTTTATTGGTTCGCGTTGACCAGTTCATCGGAATTTTTACCGTTCCCATCAAATTGAACATGATGGGTGATCCGCCAAAGCCAAACATATTTCCGAATTGAACTCCAAATTGTGGTTTTAAGCTTGCCTGTTCTATATTTTGTTGCAGGTAAGCCAGCTGAATATTTTGATCGATCGCTTTTATATCGCTTCGGTTATTATAAAACACGGTACTGTCGAATACCATTGTTGAATAATCTTTAATAGTATAATTTGTATCCACGGAAAAGGGAGTAAGTTTGTCCCGGTTCATTAATGTATTTAGCGCAATTCGTTTTTGAACTATCTCATTCTGCAAGCCTACACGCATATATTCGATGTTACCCAATGATGCTTTTGCTTTATAATAAGCGCTTATTTTTCCTAACCCATTCTTGTATCTTGTTTCTGCATTGGTGATCATAAACTGCAACAGCTTTTCGCTTTCAGCAAGCACAGATAATTTTTTTTCAATAATGATCCATTCGTAATAGTCTTTTTTTGCAGCGGCAATGAGTTCATTTAATGTTGCCTGTTTGTTTTCTTTTTCCACAGAAGACATGGCTGTCATAAAGGCCTCATTGGCTTCATTGTATTTTTTATTAGGGAACATTTGCTCAGCACTTATCATGTAGCTCCCCATTCCATTTTGGGCTGGCATAGTGCCGGTAGCTTTGGAGCCACTCCAAAGCCTTGTGTTATAAGGTGTCATCCAGAATCCAGTGGAAACCTGCGGTGCATCCCAGTTCCTGGCACCCTTTGCGGCAGCATCCAGCGAATTTATTTTCGCATCAAATACTTTTAAAGACGGAAAAGATTGCTGTATTGAATCCACCACATCCTTAAGTTCAAGCGTTTGCGAAGATGTTTTAACATGTACTAATAAAATGGACGCTAGAGATATAATGAGTTGTTTCATAATTTTCCTTTTTAAGGTTTTACTTCAGTTACTTCTATCTTGCCAAATCTTTTCAATTCATATTCTTTATTCATTAAAAAAATAAGTGGCGTTACCAGTAATACATAAATAGCTGAGGTGACTACTCCCCCGACCATCGGTAATACAATCGGCTTCATAACATCGCTGCCCACACCAGAACTCCATAAAATGGGAACCAGTGCAAAAAGTGAAACACTAACGGTCATGATCTTGGGGCGTAACCTTTTAGCAGCCCCCCTAATTGTATATTCACTCAGATCATCTTTTGTAATAGTTTCCCTGGAATTTCCCTTTTTGGCAACAAGCTGTTGCATGGCATCATTGAGATAAATGATCATCACAATGTTGGTTTCCACAGCAAGCCCGAACAATGCTATAAAGCCAACGGCAACTGCTACTGATAAATTCACACCCCAGAAATATATGATGAAAGCGCCCCCGATTAGAGCAAAAGGCAGCGAGATCAAACTGAGGAGCGCCTCCCGGGCTGAATCAAACGCAAAATACATGGCGATGAAAATAATAGCCAGCACAAAAGGCATGATGAACTTCAACGTCTTTTCACCGCGAATAAGATTTTCATATTCACCGCTCCAGTCAATAAAAAAACCTTTTGGCATTTGACCTATGGTAGCGTTTAACTTTTGCTGTGCTTCCTGGACAGTGCTGCCCAGGTCTCTTCCTCTTACGTTGAATAATACCGTTCCTCTAAGCAAGGCATTTTCAGAATTGATCATCGGGGGACCCTCGGTAATTTTTATATCGGCAAGTGCACCCAGGGGTACAGGGCCAAAACCTGATGTTTGAACCTGCAAATTCTTAAGTGCCTGTATGTTGTTGCGGTAATCCTGGCCGAATCTTGCATTCACTGAAAACCGTTGTCTTCCCTCTACTGTAGTAGTGATGCGGGCTCCGCCCAATGCAGTTTCAATAACCGCGTTTACATCATCTATACTCAGGTTGTAACGGGCAATTTCTTCGCGGTTTATATTTACATCAATGTATTTACCACCGGTTATTGGTTCTACATATAAATCTTTAACACCAGCAATTCCTTCCAAATCTTTTTTTATAACCTGGGAAAATTCATAAATGCTGTCGAGATTTTGCCCATATACTTTTACGCCCACATCAGTCCTTATTCCTGTTGACAGCATGTTGATCCTGTTAATTATCGGTTGTGTCCAACCGTTAGTAACACCCGGTATTTGCAGTTTACTGTTTAGTTCATTAATGATGCTGTCTTTGGTTACTCCTTTTCTCCATTCACTTCTTGGCTTCAGCATTACAATTGTTTCAATCATGCTGATAGGAGAATTGTCAGTTGCTGTGTTGGCCCTTCCTGCTTTACCCAAGACAGACTTTACTTCCGGCTCAGCTGCGAGAATCTTATCCTGTACCTGTAAAATCCTTTTCACTTCACTATTAGAAACATCGGGCAATGTAACAGGCATAAACAATATGGATCCTTCATCAAGCGGCGGCATAAACTCAGAACCGAGGCTCATTATCATTGGCACACTTGCTGCAAGAGCAACCAGCATAATGCCTATGGTGGTCTTGCGCCATTTAATACATGTCCTGATAACAGGTTCGTATATTTTTTCCAGAAAACGGTTAACAGGGTTAGCGCTTTCTGACCTGAACCTACCCCGCATAAAGAACGAAATCAAAACCGGCGCAAGCGTAACTACCAATATGGCGTCCACAACTAATATGAATGTTTTGGTAAATGCAAGTGGATGAAACAATTTACCTTCCTGGCCTGTAAGTAAAAACACAGGAAGAAATGAAGTGATGATGATAACAGTTGAAAAGAATACGCCACGCGAAACCTGCTTGCAAGCCATTTCAATTATACGCATTCTTTCCGCCCGGGGAATTTTTTTATATGGTTTTCTTAATTTCATTTTAAATTTTATTATGCCGGTTTATGAATCGGCGTTTTGCCATTCTGATAAATGACGGTAAGCATTTTCACTCATGATGATTCCGTTATCAACAATAACACCAATGGCCAACGCTATTCCCGTTAATGACATGATATTAGATGACATGCCAAATGCGTTGAGCAGGATAAAACTAACGGATACGGTTATGGGTATTTGAATGATGATACTGAGGGCGCTGCGCCAATGCATCAGGAAAATGATGACGATGATGCAGACAATACTTATTTCTTCGATGAGTTTGTCTTTTATGTTAGCTATAGCGGCTTCGATCAGTTGGCTCCGGTCATAATCAACCTTAAAGGAAACACCCGCCGGCAGGCCTTTTTGTACATCGGCCATTTTTTTCTTCACAGCCTGTATCACTTTGTCCGCATTTTCTCCATACCGCATAATTACTATTCCACCAACCACTTCGCCTTCGCCGTTAGCATCAAAAATGCCCAAACGTAAGTCGCCCCCCATTTGCACGGTTCCAATATCTTTTACCCTCACCGGAATGCCGTTGTTATTACTCAATGAAATATTTTCGATATCATTTTTGTTTTTGATATAGCCCAATCCACGAATGATGTAACCCATGCCGCTCATATCGAGCTTTCTTCCACCGACGTCATTATTGTTAGCTCTCACTTTTTTAATGACATCCATCAGGGAAAGACCGTAGAACTGGAGCTTTATAGGATTTACTACCAACTGGTATTGTTTTTCAAAACCACCGAAAGAAGCCACCTCGGCCACTCCCGGAACGGTCTGCAAGGCAAATTTTACATACCAATCCTGCAAGGCTCGTTGTTCTCCAAGGTCCATGTTTGGTGCGTCCAGGTGATACCAGAAAATATGCCCTACACCTGTTCCATCCGGACCAATGGTGGGAGTTACTCCTTGTGGTAACAGGCGTTGTGCATAATTTAATTTTTCGAGTACCCTTGTCCGTGCCCAGTATATATCAACATCATCATCAAAAACGATATATACAAAACTCATCCCGAACATTGAAGTGCCGCGTATATCTTTCACCTTTGGCACACCTTGCAGGTTGCTTACGAGCGGGTATGTTACCTGGTCTTCCATAATCTGGGGACTTTGCCCGGTCCATTCAGTAAATACGATTACTTCATTTTCACTTAAATCCGGTATCGCATCCACAGGATTCCGCTGAATGCTATATATGCCCCAGGCAAGTAACGCCAGGGCAACAGTAAGCACTATAAACCTGTGCCGTAATGAGAGCTCAATTAATTTGTTTACCATGTTTTATTCTTTAGGCTTTACATAAGTTCCTTCTTTCAACATCTTTTCCTGCTCAGGTGTTATTTTCTGCTTAACCAGCGTCATACCACACTTGGAGCATTCACCAGGGTGATCGCTCATTACTTCATTGTGCATAGTACAGGTGTAGATTTCATTATTTGTTAATGGAACCAGCGCTTGAGTGCCCGATTGCTTTTTTGCAGTGTTATTTGTTGGCGAAGTACTACATGCAATAAAACCGGTAGTGAATGCTGTTGTCAGCATTAGTACCCATACAATACTTTTCATAACTAAAATTTTAAAAATGGAAACGGTATAAATAAACAGGCAGTTATAATAACGCTATTGGCCCGGCCGGATGCCAGGCAACTATAAACAAGAGATCATCAAATGCGATAGACGCAGTTAGAAATATAAACTGCAACCCCGGGATGCAACGGTGGGGCATGGCTTCTGTTGCCATCAATACCTGGGACAGCCCCTACGAATTTAACAGTATGAATTAAAGTGAAGGTGAGTGTGGGCTGAAAATCATTAGTGCAATTTACTAATATGGTTGAAGCCAGGTGGCTATTCTTAACCTTATGGTATTGGAATTTTGTTTGGCAGCATTTGTCTTTACTTTCGTCTTTGTTACATGCTTTACCGCCGTCTACCCGTAAGGAAAGCGTTACCGATTTTAATTTACCGCAACAATAAAATTCTTTTACACTAAATCCTAGGGAGGAAATAGCATAAATACAAATTATAAATATAGCGGCTGCCTTTTTCATCGTGTACTCAAAAGTAATAAAGGTTTTTGTACCCTGTTTGTAAGATAATATATATTATTTGCAAAATTTTATGTTTTACGTCCCTTAAAAATACAAAAGAGGAATTCTAATAATCTTCCTGAATGCCTGTTGTGTGCTCACCAAAAATGGACAGTGCCTAAAACGTTAACAGCCTGTTTTTATTTCTTACGGCATTATATTTTCCTCTGCAAAATAATAATCCACAGCTTCCTGCACAGCCTGTAGTGAACTGTACCTGGGGCTATAATTCAATAATTTCTTTGCCTTTTCAATGCTTGCATTAGGGCTATGCGCAATATGATCCCAGGTGAGGTCCGCATTCGTTTGACTAGTTGTTGCTTTCCATTCTTCCCAAGGCAGGAAAGTGAGTTTGGCTTCGTTCCCGTACCACTTCGCCATTGCAGTGGCAAAACCTCTTAACGTAAGCGCCTGTTCAGAAACAATATGAAAGGCCTCTCCTATGGCACTTTGCCGGTTATCAATGGCTTTACAAATAGCCTGCGCGACGTCATCTGCATGCACATGATGTATGGTTTCCAATCCAAGATTGGGTAAAATCACTTCCTCGCCTTTGGCAAGTTTTATGAACACTTCGGAATCAAGATTGCCTGCAGGATTAATGGGCAGCCACCCCGGCCCGGTAATATGCCCGGGATGCAGTATAGTAACGGGAAAACCCTTCCGTCTAAAAACTGAAAGAAGGTAGGTTTCAATTTTCGCCTTGTTGATACCATATTCGCCAAACGGTTTTCGCTCCTGGCTCTCACGGGTAGGCACCTGTTCACTTTGGCCATGCACCCAAATGGTGCCGCAGTGTACAAAATGCTCAACCTCACCTGTCAGAGCCTCCGTTAGCATAGCAGCACTTTTGGGTGTAAAACAAATGAGATCAATTACTATTTCACCGTGAAGTTCTTTAATTTTTGAAGCAAAAATTCCCTTATCTTCAGATTCAGACCTATCAATAATAACGTAGGTGACTAACTTCCACAGCGGATGAACAGTGTATGGTTCGCGCCTTTTTCTGCTAACACAAATTACCTCGTGTCCCGCCATTATTAATCGCGGAATTAAATAAGTGCCAATGTGCCCTGTACCTCCTATAACTACTACTTTCATTTTTCTTGCAATTTTGTTTCATTAATACCTTCAAAAATCTCGCATAAATATAAGGTACCTGCTTCATATTGTTTAGCCGTTTTCCAATTGTTTGATGCCAGCATACGACGTTTCTTTTGCAAAAAACATACACACTTTTGATAAATACAGATTTGTCTCTTTTAGCAGGCAAACTAACGTTTTTGATGTTATAGGATTATGTATCGAATATAGAACAAACATCTTTCTACTTCAGCCTCTCAAAGTTTGAAAGCCACGCTGTATGGAGCGCACTAATAGTACCAGCACTACCTTCAAAAATATCAATCACCGGATGGTGGATTTAAGTTGACCGGGTTATCTTCTTTTACCTTTTTAAATTCCAGCCGGCCAAACTTCCAGGTAAAGTTGATTCCGAAAGACCGGAAAGGAATACGCTGAAGACTACTAACGGTAAAATTTGATTTTACAGCGTATTTACAAAAAGTTTATAAGATGATATTGGCCAACAAATGTTGTGCGCCATTCCTCAGACTCCTCACAGCTTCCTGGCTTTTTATAGACCCAACAATCTTAAAAAACCCGCTTTATAACTGCTTCCAATTGGAATAATGACTTTATTAATAAGAATGGAATTACCCTCTATACTTTCAACTTTAGATTTATTAATAATAAACGAACGATGAACCCTCACAAAGAGGTTAGATGTCAATAACTTTTCGAAGCTGCTAAATGAAATTGCAGGAAGAATAGATTTATTCACTGTAACCACTTTTGTATAATTACCCTTTGCCTCGGCATATAGCAACTCTCCGTAACTTATTTTGTAAATTTTGCCTTCAGCTTTAATAAAAAAATGATCGGGAGAAGTTTCATCCTGCGGCACATTATTAGTCGTATTTAATTTATCAGCTACCTTATCTATTGCTACTATAAATCGTTCCAAAGAAAAAGGTTTCAGTAAATAATCGCAGGCGGTCAGGTCAAAAGCATTAACAGCGTATTCTTTGTAAGCAGTAGTAAAAATAATTTGCGGCGGTTGTTTCAACGTTTTTAGAAAGCTTAATCCATCCAAAACCGGCATGTGAATATCAAGGAAGATGATATCAATTTTATTATCGTTCAATACATTTCTTGCTTCAAAAGCATTGCCGCAAGCAGCAACAACATTTAGAAACGAAAGATGGCTACAGTAGTGCACAATAATATCGCAGGCAATAGGCTCGTCATCTACAATAAGGCAATTCAATTGCTTCATTTGGTTTTTATTTTAAGGCAAATTTTATAAAATCCCTCTTCATTGAAAGTTTGTAAAGAATATTTGTCTCCATATAATAAATCAAGCCTTTTTTGAGTAACAGAAAGGCCAATGCCTGAATGGTCGATATTACTAAGGGTCTTTGCTTCGTCCGACCTATTGTTTTTTATAGCTAACACTATTAAACCGTTAACAAGTTGAAAATGGATATTGATAAGAACATTTTTATGGGATGTATCTTTTGAATGCTTAAATGCATTTTCAATAAAAGTCATGAGCAACATGGGTGGAATCACAGTATTTTCAATGTTTTGTTTTGAAATATTAACATCAAGCAACAACCTTTCGCCAATACGCATCTTTTCTAATTCAATATAGTTTTCAATACAGCTTAGCTCATCCTGCAACGGCACAAAAGTTTTATTGGTATCATATAAATTGTACCGGAGAAGGCCAGACAATTTTAACAGCATTGGCGACACCTTATCGCCCTGCTTTAAAGAAAGTCCATACAAATTATTTAATACATTAAATAAAAAATGCGGGCTTAACTGGGATTTTAATAACTGCAATTCACTTTCCTTTTGTTCCTGTATTATTTGTGAATCGTGTAATTGCCTGAGTATGGTGGTTCTTGTAATTGAAAAAAATGCGCCCAGTGAAAAGAATAACGCAACAACAAATAGAACAGTTACTATAATGGAAGTGATGCTATTGTTTGTGAGAAGCCGCGAGCCAAATATGCCAGTTGCACAAAGGAGAATAATGGCGACACCTGACCATGCTACAAATTTTTGGAACTGGCTTGACATAAGCCATTTTCGGCAGCACCATCTTCCTGCGTACAGGCACAGCAAAAGAAATATTCCGTAAAGAAAAACCCTGGACAGCTTTTCCACAGGCAAAGCATTTATTGCGGATGGCAGGCAAAACATAACAAGAAAGAAAATGATGAATACAACATGAATGCTCATCCTGCTTTCAAACAGTTTTCTTAGTATCCCCTGCAAATGTTTCATACGTAAATGTAACTAACCGCTTTTTCAGTAGCCTTATAAAATTGATGAATACGTTAATATGAATGTCGAAATGCTTAAATGGGATGACCAATGTTTCGACAGAGATATTATCCGATCTGTCAGTTCTTACAGACAATACATCAAAAAAGTTTTGTGCAACTAGAAACACGGAGAACATTTGTGCATGATTTTAAACTAAGCCAACAAAATAATTATGCAGTACAACAATCAATTTGTTATTGAAACCAACAACCTGGCATTCGGGTTTAGCAATAAAAAGATCAACATAAAAAATATCAACATAAAAGTAGAACGGGGATCGATCTACGGTTTTTTAGGACCTAACGGTGCCGGTAAAACGACGACAATACGTTTGTTGCTTGGTTTATTGAGAGACCGGAATAATTCGGTCGCTCTTTTTGGCAAAAATCTTTTACAAAACAGAATAGAAAGCCTATCAAAAATCGGCGCACTGATAGAACAACCCTCTTTATACGAGCACTTATCAGGGTATGATAACCTAGAAATTACAAGACAATTAAGAAAGATTCCGAAAGAAAAAATTGATGGCGTATTGCAAATCGTCAGGCTTTCAAAAGCGGCACATAAAAAGGTTAGAGCATATTCTTTAGGCATGAAACAAAGGTTAGGGATTGCACTTGCATTGCTGGCTGAACCCGAATTACTCATACTTGATGAGCCGGTAAACAGCCTGGATCCAGGCGGAATGATGGAAATGCGTGAGCTGCTTAAAGCCATCAATAGAAAATATAACACCACCATCTTCCTGTCAAGCCATTTAATTGCTGAAGTAGAGAGAATTGTTACTCATGTTGGAATTATAAATATGGGCGAAATGCTTTTCCAGGGAACGATAGAAGATTTATACAATCTTCAAAAGAAGGATTTGAAAGTTCATATACAGGTTGATAATGCCAGCGCTGCCATTGAACTTCTTAAAAAATCTTATTGTGTAACTGATAATGGGGGCAGCCTGGATATAACTATTAAATCTAAGGACGAGGTCAGTGAAATCATGCAGATATTAATGGTTAATGATGTAAAAATATACGAAGCTGTCATTGAAAGTAAAAATCTTGAACAACTCTTTTTAGACATGACACACAACTACACGGTTAGCTGAATTTCGCAATAAAAATTCCTGCAATAATTTATCATATACAATCTTATAAAATGAAAGAACTTCTTGTTGTTTACCGTACAGAACTAATCAAAACAAAAAACT
This sequence comes from Ginsengibacter sp., assembly GCF_057362405.1. Lineage (NCBI taxonomy): Bacteria > Pseudomonadati > Bacteroidota > Chitinophagia > Chitinophagales > Chitinophagaceae > Ginsengibacter > Ginsengibacter sp. Next base: position 20,069 of record NZ_JBMQQG010000082.1, on the reverse strand, counting down.
CTTTTGCCTTCTGGTTGGTGATCCTTGGTGCTTTATTTATTCCTGCATTTTTTGTTAGCAATATTGGCTGGCATTGGACTGACTACGTGCATCACCTTGTTGAAGACAATCCCAATCCATGGAATGAATATTCGAGAAAACTATTCAATGGTGTTCATTTTACATTCCTGCCTTTATTGATCGTTTTGATAGTAGCCCTTGTTTTTAATATTGAACACAAATCAAATACCTGGAAACATGTTTTTGTATTGCCTGTTTCTAAAACAAAAATCTTTATCGGCAAATACATGGTGCTCGTAACTCTTGTACTGTTACTCTATTGCCTGCTGTTTATGTTTTATTTACTTGGTGGCTATATGTTAGGAATATGGAAACCGGAATTTGGTTTTTTGAATCACTTTCCGTCTTACATGTATGGAAATGTTCACACAAGCATTGTTGCTTACATCAGCAAGTCATTCATTACAATACTGGCAATACTTGCCATTCACTTTTGGCTGAGTTTTCGTTTAAAGAATCTATTCTCAACTATTGGGATTGGTTTAGGCGGAGTTGTTTTGACGATAGGTATGTACATTTCCCACTGGCACAGCCTCATGTATGTTCCTTATGGCTTACCTGTATTGATGTGCAACTATGCTCCGGACATACAACATTTTCTAACGTCGTTTCAGGCAAATAGTTTGATTTACTTTACTATCATTTCTATTGTAAGTTATTTTGATTTTGTAAAATTCTTCAGAGGGTAAAGAATGGTTTACCTTGATGTCTGCAATAAGGTGATATAAGTGGCATGATGATATCTGATTCGTAATCTATCGTCTGGCGAGATTCAACATAAAAAAAGCGACAATAAAAACTGTCGCTTTACTTACCCACCCATTATTCGAAATAAAATTAGAACGGAAGATCGTCTGCAGGTTCCTCCATAGTTGCCGCAACCGGCTTGTTATAATTTGTATTATAATTAGATCCTGAAGAAGTGGAAGAAGATGAAGAAGCAGGGCTTCCCGAATTTCCTTCGGTACGGCCGCCTAAAAGTTGTATCTCACGGACCCTCATTCTTAAAGTAGCAGCGGCCTGGTTTTCTTTATTCATATAACCTTCTGCTTCCGGAGCACCTTCTGCAAAAACCAACTGGCCTTTCTTAAGATAAGGAGCAATAGCGGTTCTGTCTGTCCAATAAGCGCATTCCACCCAGGTCGTGCGTTCTCTTGGCGTACCTGTAGAATCTTTAAACTTTTCTGTGTGTGCCACACTGAAATTAATAACGTTTTTACCGTTAATTTCCTTTACGATGCAATCTTTACCAAGATTGCCGATGACTTGTAACTTGATCATGACTTTGTTTTTTAATTTTTAACCGATGTATCTGAACGGCCGCATTCTAAGTGTAAGAATGAAGCGAAATCTGCTGATTTATTACAAACCTAATTCATTTTCTTTTTCAACGAGGTTACCTGGTCCTGCAAGTTACTCACCAAATTAACCAATGAATCCACATCCCAACGCTGCTGCTGCGTCACCTTATTAATGGCGGCCTGGGCCTGCCAAACTTCCAGCACATCGGCCGTATGGACCTGGTAAGGCTGGTAAGCCGGATTATCACTTACCAACGTGAGCTTGTTTTTATTTTTATTGCTTTTAACAACCCTTTTATATACAATGCCTTCGCTTTTGCTAACGACAATATATGCGGCATTGCTCTTAATATTATCAACGCTCTCCACTTTTTCACCTACAATCACGCTGCCGCTTGGCGTAGGCATCATGCTATCTCCTATTATTTCGAAAGCCCTGTATGTACCACCTGAAAGCATGGGCAAAGTAAAAGTATTTAGCTCATCGATAAATTCACTATCCGCATAACCTGCCAGGTAACCTGCAGCTGCTTTTACCGGAACGAAATGAATCAGATTCCTGTCGGCACTCATCATTTTAAGCTGGCGCCTTTTGGCCAGGTAATTAGAACCTTTGGATTCACTCAGATCGTGGAGCAATAACTCATCTAATGTTACTTTAAAGATTTCAGACACAATTTCGAGAACATCTGTTCTTGGTTCTGCTCTTTCTTCTTCGTAAGCTCCAACAAGCGAACGCTTGATTCCAAGTTTGGAAGCAAATTCTTCCTGTGTCCACCCCCGAAGCTTTCTTAAATATTTTAAATTAAGACCTGCCAGCGCCATAGTAACTAATTTATTTAGACAAAAATACTAATTAATTTAGTTCTGCCAAATTTATTTTAATTATTTTTTTGGGAGTAATTTTAAAGAATTAAAAAATAGTCTTTTAACGCCCTTAATTGATACGGCCATGTACAGCTGCTTTTATAAATACCTTTGTCTTTCAGTTTTAATAACGGTTGCAAATTTGAATTTAAGCGGCATCGCCCACTTGATTAAACCAGTTAAGAGTTTTCAAATTCAAAAAATATATTCGCGATATGCCGGCGATACGGGCATCAATCAGAATAAAATTTCTGCAGATACACTTGAACTGATATCCGATAAATTTTCTTTTACCGAAGGCCCTGCCGTTGATAAAGAAGGCAATATTTTTTTTACCGATCAGCCAAATGATAAAATATGGGAATACGATATTAACGGGAAACTGTCTCTTTTTATGGATAGTGCCGGCCGCTCTAATGGTTTGTATTTTGATAAGAACGGCAATATTATTTCGTGCGCAGATGAGCACAACCAATTGTGGTCAATAAGCCCTCAAAAAAAAGTTACGGTTCTTGCTGATAACATTGGCGGCGAAGTATTAAATGGCCCCAATGACGTTTGGGTTAATCCGGTAAATGGTGATATATATTTTACGGATCCTTATTATAAAAGAAATTATTGGGCGAATGACCATCCGCACATAACAGCGCAAAATGTTTATTATTTAGCCCGCAATACAACGAAGCCGGTTTTGGCAGACGGACAACTCACACAACCAAATGGTATCATCGGAACCCCCGATGGCAGATTCTTATTTGTAGCTGATATAGGGGCGAACAAAACGTATAAGTACCACATTGCTAAAGACGGAACATTACTTGGTAAGGAACTTTTCGCCAACCAGGGTTCTGACGGCATGACGATAGACAATGAAGGAAATATTTATTTAACTGGCAAGGGAGTTACAGTTTATAATAAGGAGGGAAAAATAATACAACACATACCCGTACCCGAAGATTGGACAGCCAACATTTGTTTTGGTGGCAAAAACAGGGATGAATTATTTATTACCGCTTCAAAATCGGTTTATACATTACGTACCAGGGTAAGGGGAGTTCAATAGCCTTCAGTAGGTAGATAAACTGCAGCTCGTTATAAACTCCGCATTATAATTAAATCTCCTGCTTTTCGTTCAACAAAGACATGAAATAGAAAAATAGCGTCAATCCTATTACGCAGATCAGCGGCAGAAAAAACGAACCAAATATTGCGGCGCTCGCAAGAAAGACAATAAGAAGGACTGAACAAATTATTCCAATCAGCACTAAAACAATGGCCAACAAGTTTCTTAGGAACATAGGTAAGGGTTTTAAAGAATTAGCATAATAGTTAACATAGTTGGGATAAATACCAAAAATGTGCCAACTTATTTGCCAATTTTCACGAAACGATCTTACTCTTATTAATAAACGGTAGCAATCTATAAGCTTAATACAATGGCACACAGTATAATTAAGCATGCTTTTAATTATCATGAAAGTGTGCATACTTACCTGGAAATAGCGGGTAAATTTCTCTATTTAAAAATCGAAAACCAGGAAACAGAATTACTACAATTACGTAGCTGTTTAAATAGCTTTGCTGAATGTCTGCACTGTCATTTCTTTATTGAAGAGATAAGCATCTAAAGCGGCACAAATATTACGTATAAATAACCTGCCTTTTGCAGTTACATTTATTACATCCTCGTCTATCTCCACCAAACCATCAGCTTCCAGGGATGAAAGCTTTGATAAAATGTTTGTCAAAAAATCAACATCGTGCAACCCTTTGTGTAATGTTGTTTTATTCAAACACATCAATTCATGAATATAATTTTGAATTAAAAGATCTTCTTCATTCAATAAATGGCCATTTACTAACGGTAAGTTTCCTAAGTTGATTTTAGCTTCATAGTCTTCAATAACTTTTTCATTTTGAGCAAAGGCATCTTTTGTTGCACTGATAGATGATGCCCCGAGTCCAATGATCAGCTTCGACTGTGTTGTGGTATAGCCCATAAAATTCCGGTGAAGTTTGCCGTTCTCTGCAGCAATAAATAATGGATCATTCTCTAATGCAAAATGGTCCATACCTATACTTTCAAAACCTGCCTGTTCCAGGAGGATTCGGCCCCTGTTATATATTTCCCATTTTACAGATGCCGGCGGCAGGTCATTTTCTGTATACCTGCGCTGGGCTTTGCTTTTCCAGGGAACGTGTGCATAAGAATAAAAGGCAATGCGATCGGGCATCAACTTTTTAATAAGGAAAATGGTATGTTCAACAGATTTTACCGTTTGATGCGGAAGGCCATAAATTAAATCAACATTAATGCTTTTGAAATTGTATTTTCTTGCCCAATCAAAAACTTCTTTTGTGCGTTCGTATGTTTGATTTCTGTTTATGGCGAATTGTATATAAGGATCAAAATCCTGCACGCCAATACTGATCCTGTTAAACCCAATGGCAGCTAATTTTTTTATGTGTTCTTCGGTAGCAGAATTGGGATGTATTTCAATACTGAACTCATGTTCATCTTTAATAACAGCATCTTTGATGATATTGGTAATAAGATAGACGAGATTGTCTGCGCTAAAAAAAGTTGGCGTTCCTCCACCCAAATGAATTTCTTTTATTTCGGGAATTCCCGGCAAAATGTCGCGATACATTTTCCATTCTTTCAGAACTGCATCAATGTATGATTGCTCAACATTGTGGTTTTTGGTAATTCGCTTATTGCAGGCGCAAAATGTGCACAGGCTTTCACAAAAAGGTAAATGAATATAGATACACAATTCGCCATTTTCTGAGTTGAAAGTATTAATTACCGATTGCGTCCATTTGCTATTATCAAGTTTGGAAAAATCCCAATAAGGCACGGTTGGGTAACTCGTGTAACGCGGCGTGGCCACATCATATTTGGTGAGTAATGGCAATATATCACTCATACTTTCAGATTGATTCATATTACAAATGTTACATAGAACTGAGGCCTATACAATGACAATAATTAATGTTTTTTGTGATTAATATCATCTGTTTTTTGTTTTCTTGTCATATACCATGGTTCCGAACTAATTTATTTTTAAAAAAAATAGTTAGCCGATCCTTTTTTACAAAGGCTTTCAACAGGTTGGTTTTTTACACAAATAGCGAGTAGCCATGATTCATCCCTTGCATCGCCGGTATTTAATAAATATTCAAATGCGTTTCCTAATGCTCTTTATTATATTTCTCACCGTAGCTTATTGCTTATTCGCCCGGGAAGATCCGCTTGCTTACTATAACAATCGCGACCCAGGCAGCGTGTCAGAACAAATTTATCCTAAACTCGTAAACAGTTTTTATGAGCTGAGAAATAACCAGCCATTTTGGTTCTCACCGGCAGCAAATTCTTATTCTTTAAGACAATTATTAAAGGAGAAGATCGATAGTTCTATCAATTCAGGACTGAAGAAAGAAAAATATCACATAACAGAAATCAGGGAATATTTTGACAAAGATTTCTTATCCTCAGATAGCATTTTAGTTAAAAGTATAGACCGAATCTTTACTGATGCTGCAATTGCTTATAGTAAAGATATGTACCAGGGTAATGATATTGAGCACTGGATGTTATCCGATGAACTTTCATCTAAGCGGGAAACAGATGATAACAAATTCTTATTGCAAGGTCTGTCGAATGCTAACTCAAGGGAAGAACTGCTGGCTTTTTTTAATTTGCTGGAACCACACGATGCCGAATATCAGACTATCAAAGAAGATCTACAATTAAAACGTGACTCATTAACTTCTCTACAAAAAAAACAACTGGGCACTTCTCTGCAATTTTACCGTTGGATGCATCATTTTAAATTTGAAAAATGGATCGAAGTAAATATTGCATCTGCAACGTTACGTTATTACGAATACGACAGCATTATATTAAGAATGAAAGCCGTGGTAGGCAAACCTTCAACTAAAACACCACGCATTGCAACGTACTGCAACTACATCGTTTTGTACCCTTATTGGAATGTGCCGGCAAGTATTGCGTTGAACGAATTGCTGCCTCAATTTAAAAGAAACCCGGGCGACGTAGACGCACTCAATATGCAGGTGTTGGATTTAAAAGGAAACATTATTGATCATCACAAACTGAACTGGAAAAATTATAGCAGGAATTATTTCCCGTTCCGCATCCGCCAGTCAACCGGTTGCGATAACTCTCTGGGAGTGATAAAATTTAATCTTACGTCGCCGTTCAGTGTCTATTTACATGACACAAACAACAAAGTTGCCTTTCTTTCGGGCTATCGTTATTACAGTCATGGCTGCATTCGCATCCAGGAACCGATAGAACTTGCCAATTACCTGTTGCCAAATAAAATAGATAGCAATTTCCTCGCATCCTGCCTAAAAGAGCAGCAACCTGTAACATTAAAAATTGATAACCTTGTACCGGTGTTTGTTGTTTATCAAACTGCAGAAACAAACGCTTCGGGAAAGTTGCAATACAATAAAGATGTATACCGGCTTTTAAAATAAAAACTATCAATAATATCTTACATGCAGATAGATCAAAAAAATTTAACAGGCTTAACAGATGCAGAAGTATCTAAATCAAGAGATGCTTATGGATTAAATAAAGAGCATGCCGGAGAAAATCGTTTATTGCTTCGCGTATTGAAAGAAATCTTCTTCCAGCCAATGTTCATTTTACTGCTGGCAGCTTGTTTAATATATTTTTTTGCCGGACGTTATTCAGATGGAATTATAATGATGGTATCCATTTTTATTGTTTCAGGTATTTCTTTATACCAGGAATACCGGAGCCAGGATGCCATAAGTGCCTTGAAGAAATTATCATCGCCCAAATCAACGGTTATTCGCAACGGCGTTCAAATTAAAATACCAACAGAAGAAATGGTGGTGGATGATATTGTTGTATTAGAAGAAGGAGAGATAATTTCTGTAGATGGCATTCTCATTTCGGCAAATGATTTTTCCGTTAATGAATCTATTCTTACCGGTGAATCATTTCCTGTGGAAAAATACGGCGATAACAATGATAGAGTTTACAAAGGCACTCAGATAATCAGCGGCAGGGCTATTGCGAAAGCTATTGCGGTTGGCAACAAAACGATGTTGGGTAAAATTGGTTTATCAGTTAAAGAAGTAAATATTCTCAAAACTCCTTTACAGCACCAGATCAATTCATTCGTTCGCATTATGGTGTGGATTGGAGGTATTGCTTTTATTTTCGTTGTAGGGTATCACTATATACAGTCTGGCGATATTATTCAATCTTTCCTCCAGGGCCTAACGCTTGCGATGAGTATACTGCCCGAAGAAATTCCTGTTGCCTTTACAACATTCCAGGCACTTGGTGCATTTAGATTATTAAGAAATAATATTATCGTAAAACAACCTCAGTATGTTGAAACCCTTGGCTCAGCTACCGTAATTTGTGTTGACAAAACAGGGACACTCACGGAAAATGAAATGAGTATCGCATGTGTGTATGATGCGATACATAAAATTTCGATTAAGGTTGAAAATAAAAATAATTTACCCCGGGAATTGATTGAATATGCGATGTGGTCAAGCGAAACGGGACCTTTTGATCCGATGGAAAAAGCAATTCATAACTTATACCAACAAATAACGGACGAGGATAGACGTACGCAATACCAACAGGTACATGAGTATCCGATAAGTGGTAAGCCACCCATGATGACACACATTTTCAAAAACAATTTCAATGAAATTATTATTGCCGCAAAAGGTGGACCCGAAGCATTGCTGGATAAGAGTGGCTTGGGTACTGAAGATATTAAAAGCGTTCAACAACAATTGCAATTGTATGCTAATGAAGGGTTCAGAGTATTAGGTGTTGGCAAGGGATGTTGGAACAAATCAACCTGGCCGGTATCGCAGGAGGAATTTGATTTTAAATTTTTAGGGATGATTGCCTTTTATGATCCCCCTAAGGCAAAAATTTCCGGCACCGTTAAAATATTCAAGGATGCAGGCATTTCTGTAAAAATGCTTACGGGTGATTACCCGGAAACATCAATGGCCATAGCACGTTTTATTAAGTTGGCTGATGACGGTAAATATATAACGGGTAATGAAGTAACACATCTATCGCCTGATGAATTAAAAAAACAGGTAAAGGAAATTAACGTTTTTGCCCGAATGTTTCCCGAAGCAAAACTGAGTGTTATAAATGCGCTTATTGAAAACGGCGAAGTAGTTGCGATGACAGGCGATGGAGTAAATGATGCACCTGCATTGAGAGCCGCCCACATCGGTATTGCTATGGGTAAACGCGGAAGTGAAGTGGCAAAAAATACCGCGGGATTAATTATTACTGATGACGATCTTTCTCATTTAACAGATGCAGTTGCTCTCGGCAGAAAAATTTATGATAATCTCAAAAAAGCGATTCAGTATATTGTCTCCATCCATATTCCTATTATCCTGATTGTAACATTGCCATTACTTTTTTCATGGAAGTTTAATGAAATTTTTACGCCTATCCATGTAATTTTTTTAGAATTAATTATGGGACCAACCTGCTCTATCATTTATGAAAATGAACCAATGGAACCTGGAACCATGTTGCGTTTGCCAAGACGTTTGTCCTCAACTTTTTTATCAGGGAGGCAATTACAAATAAGCATTGCGCAAGGTATAATGATAACAGCTGGTTGCCTCGGCATTGGATATTATTTCATGCAACAGCATCAAAGTGAAAACATGATCCGAACTTCAATATTTATAACATTGTTATTCTGTAACATCTTTCTTACGCTTAGCAATCGTTCTTTTCACTATTCCATATTCCAAACTATCCGTTATAAAAATTCGCTTGTTCCCGCGATAATTGCAATTACGCTGGTTTTAATATTTTCATTTCTCTATGTAGCTTTTTTTAGAAACTTGTTTGGGCTTGAGCATGTTTCGCCAACTTATTTATTATTCTTTATACTGGTAGCTGTAATAAGCACAGGTTGGATTGAAATAATAAAGCTTGTTCGAATGAAGTTGGGTAATAATAATAAATGAGAAATCAAATAAGTCGGTCATCAATGTGGCCACATAATCGAAGTCCGACAATTTGCCCAGGTGGGCCTTTCAACTATTTGTCTTCATAAAAATCTTTCACCCATGCCACAATTTGATTTTGTGTCATGCTATCAGTGGTTTCAACTCTCCTGATAACTGGTGATTGTATCGATTTCTTCAGCATAAATTTTTCAAGTTCTGTTTTCATTTCTGCGGGGCCAAACAAAACTATTTCGTCGGCGCCTTTAATTTCATCAACAACCTTTTTTAAATAATTCTGTATCTCGTGATTTTTTCGGTTTTCCTTTTTTGTTTCGAAATTCGCAAATTGAACGCCAATTCTTGAAAACATTTTTGTTTCTCCCGCAACTCTTTCCCGGCCTTCAATTAAAGACTCGACGGTCTTAATAATATGCCCTTTGCCTTTCAGGAAAACAATTACGGCCTTTTCAGTATCGATCCAAATGCCGGCCTTTGTATTTTTCATTTGTCTGTTTTTTTAAATCATTAATGAATAGTCCTCGTAAAACAATTACTGCCTTGCAGGTATTGCGAGCAAAGCTATTTTTGTATGATAGCTCATCGATTTGGTCAGGCTTCTATGAAACATGTCTTCCCAAAATCCCCTCTCGTATTTAACCATGGCCAGTATATCAATATCGTTATCCTCAATATAATCGGAAAGTGATTGTTTAAAATCATTACCGGTAAGATGCATAGCCGATAAGTTTTTTTCGTTATATCTTTTGCTGATCATGTTTTCATACTCGGAAAGATTACGGGAGTCTTCGGCATAGATAAGCGATTCTTTATTTACTTCCTCGCTAAATACCACCACTTCTACCTTAGCCATAAATAAATCGGCCATTTCAAAAAGAAAATCAAGAATGAACTTTTCCCTTTCAAAACGATTGGTGGCGAAAACAATTTTTTCCGGTTTCTTCCAATGGTAATTGCAGGGAATCATCATCACAGGCACCTGGCTGTTTCCTATGGTTGATGACGTGTTGCTTCCAAAAAACATTCTCCTGATGCCATGGGCGCCCGTAGTACCCATTATTATAAGGCTGATGCCATCAGTTTCTACCGTTTCCCTCAATGCTTTTTGAAGCGATTTTTTGGAAACGATAGTTGTTATGTCAATACCTTCTTTCTCTTTAATACTGTTCCTAAGCATCTCTAACTTGTTTATAGCCTCATTTAGCTGAATTTGATTGAACTCCTTATTGACGCCCATGTAATCGGTATAAAGATCCCCCTTAACGTCGAATGAATGAAGCACAATAATTTCAACAGGAAGAATTTTTGCTGACTGCACTGCATAGTCAACTGCGTTATTTGCGCATGCTGAGAAATCGGTGGGAACTATTATTTTTTTTAACATTGTTCTCAAATTTTATTAGAGTTAATTAATCTTTATATATCTAAACCTTAATGCATGGCTACCGGTGTTGGCCAATAAATAATGGTGCTTCAAGCGCCTCCATTAACACGTCAGCCATACTTACTTTAAACCATCTTGAAATATCACTCCGCTGATAAGCTCCAAGCACGACCAAAACATTCTGTGTGCTACTTCTCAAATACTCAACAATTTGTTGTTCCGGATTGCCTTTTAAAACGGTATACTTTACATTCTCAAAATGTCTTTTGATAAACTCTTTCATTAAGAGCTTATCAGGTAGATGCCGGCCTGCTTTTTTTTCATCTTTTACTGTTATTATTTCGGCCGGTAGCTCCCTCATGCATCCCAGCACATAGCTAAACATTTTTATAGCATGCAGGGCATAAGGTTTCCCATCGTAGAGTAACACGATTCTGTCAATTTTTTTAAAAGCGGCAGGTGTAACTAAAACAGGGCATTGCACGTCACCCAATAATTCTTTAATAAAGCTGGTAGGGAGCGATTCTTTAAACCTTGAAAAAGTTTCATATTCATCTATAATAACCAGGTCGGCAAAAATACTTTCATGTTTCAATTCCTGGAAAGCAATGCTGGTATCCCTGTGAATAGAAAAATTAATTTTTGCTAATTCGCAAGCCTTCCGGAAAGTGAGCACCGCATCGTCTCTCTTCTTCTGATCTCTTTTATCAAGCTCTGCTAGTTTTTTCTGAAAGTCGGACGCATTGGTCATTACTTTGTACACGCTATATGTGTGATAAATAATCTCATCAAGGAATACGCCAACCAGGTGGGCTTTCGCTGCCTGTGTTAGTTGAATGGCATATTGCATCGAACTTTCAGACATTTTATATCCATCAAAAACAACCAAAAACTTTTTCACGAATGCTTCTTTTATTAATAAGATAACCAGTTTTACCTGCGCTCTCCATCATTGCCTTCTAGTTTAGGTCCCGTTCTGTTACAATTCTCAATCATCAATTCAATATCGAATACAAAATACTATACTAGTATTTCGAATTCAATGAATAAAATCAGTGATCATATTGATATATATCATTCATTCGGCAATTAATTGTCATCATCTTTATTTAGGGAGACGTGAACGAGTTTTAGGAAACCGAAATGCCGGAACAAAAAATAGCGGCCATCGAATCTTCGGAAAAGCAATTTTTTCACCTGGCAAAGTTGCAAGCTGATACCATTGAGGCTATGTTTTTATAACGAATGATTTTAGATTTTCGAAGCCGTAAGGCTCACAATTTTTTACAGGGTTTTTGATAAGATGTATGCAAAGGACTCAAAAAATAGTTTTCTTGATTATTAAATATCTCGAGCTGATACTTCTTGGTTCGGCCGTTTTATATTTTGGGGAAACGCTTTTCATTCCATTATTTTTTGGACTATTGATCGCAATGATAATGCACCCTATATGCAAGTGGCTGGAAAATCATGGCTGGAGTAAAACGGTCGCTATTGTGGGCTGCCTCTTTATAGTAACTGTTTTGATGGCCGCCCTGGTTTCTTTATTAATTTGGCAATTGAACGTATTTGGAAAAGATGCAAGATCTATATTCGGAAGAGTTGAATACCTGATACAGAATATACAAATCTGGATTGCGGATAATATTGGGATTTCAAAGAATGTGAATACCAACTGGGAAAAAAATCTTAATGACAACCTGGCCAACCTCCTGAAATCATCCCTCGAGGTTACTATAAACACGTTTTTTATATTATTTCTCACGCCGGTGTTTACAACGCTGTTCATGTATCACCGGAAAATATTTGTACAGTTTCTAAAACAAATAGTACCCGGCCGGTATTCAGTTGTACTCAATAGTATTTTGCAAAAAATTATCTCCACTTATTTTAATTATATCAAAGGGATGATATTGGTTTATATTATCGTTGGTATCCTTAATAGTGCCGGCCTTTTTGCACTCGGAGTAAGGCATGCACTGCTGTTTGGTTTCCTGTGTTCCATTAGTACTATTATTCCGTACATTGGAATTTTCATTAGCGCATTACTTCCCATTTCCGTGGTTTGGCTGGATACTAATAATGTTTGGTACGTTGCAGGTGTAATTGCGGTATTTAGTTTTGTGCAATACCTTGAGGCAAATGTTATATTTCCAAAAGTGGTAGGAGCCCAGCTTGAAGTAAGCACACTTGCCATGCTGGTTGCTATTATTGCAGGCGGCATTATTTGGGGAGTTGCGGGTATGATACTTTTTATTCCCTTTGTAGCAATATTAAAAATCGTTAGTGACTATGTTGAAGAATTGAAGCCACTAAATCTATTACTTAACCGGAAATAGGCGGATTTCTATTGGCACTTAATTAGTGAACTGATCAACAATTATTGCGTTTATCAGATTAATTTAAAAAATGAATTGGCACCTAATCAATATTGAAAAGATATTAGATATAACGGGGAGTTCGGTAAACGGATTGTCAACTTCAGAAGCTATAATAAGATTGCAGAAATATGGCTCCAATGAAATTCAAAAAACTAAAAAAACGCCGCCCTGGTTAATGTTTCTTTACCAGTTTAAAGATTTTATGATAATGGTGCTGATAGTTGCTGCAATCATTTCAGGCATTTTAAGCGACATTACAGATACGATTGTAATTATCGCGATAGTGATAATAAATGCCGTTATAGGATTCGTGCAGGAGTATCGTGCTGAAAAAGCAATGGACGCATTGCAAAAAATGGCGCTTACCAATGCGTTGGTCATAAGAAACAACCACCCGATTTCCATTTCATCAATTAACCTCGTGCCCGGAGACATCATCTTAATGGAAGCCGGGAATGTGGTGCCGGCAGATGTCCGTTTAATAGAGGCCTTTCAACTAAAAATTAATGAATCATCACTCACAGGTGAATCAGTTGCAGCAGAGAAGGTGACTGAAACGTTAACCCAACAAAATCTTTCCCTGGGAGATTATACCAACATGGCCTTTAACGGAACTTATATAACAAACGGGCACGCAAGAGGCATTGTTGTAGCTACAGGAATGCAAACCGAGTTTGGAAAAATTGCACGCCTGTTGGAGGCTTCAACCATACAAACTCCTTTACAAAAAAGGCTTACCGTCTTTGGAAAAAATCTTGCATTTATTATCTTATGTATTTGCTCGGTAATATTTATCGTGGGCTATTTACGAGGCGAAAATATTGTGTTGATGCTATTAACCTCCTTGTCACTTGCCGTAGCGGCGATACCAGAAGCACTGCCTGCGGTAATAACAATTGCGTTGGCATCAGGTGCAAAAAAAATGGTAAAGAAAAATGCTTTAATAAGAAAATTGCCAGCGGTAGAAACACTTGGTTCGGTAAGTTTTATTTGTACAGATAAAACGGGGACGCTTACCCTAAATAAAATGACCGTTGAAGAAATCGCAACCGCCGATTCAGGTATCGACAAAAAGCACAATGACCAGGCAACTATTTCAGAAGATTATGAAATGCTGTTGCGTGCAATGGCACTAAACAATAATGTTTACCGAAACGAAAATGCGATATCAATTGGGGACCCGACCGAAATGGCACTGTATGATTATGCATTGTCCAACGGCTTTGATAAGGATGAAATTGAAAAAGAATTTCAAAGGGTTGCTGAAATTCCTTTTGATTCTGAAAGGAAATGTATGACGACTATTCATAAACATGGGAATGAATACATCGCTATTGTAAAAGGAGCGATGGAAGTATTGATGCATAAAGCAGACGGTGCGGCCGACTTAGAATTTTGGAAAGAGTCATTAAATAATATGCTTGCCAAAGGTCTGCGTGTGTTGGGGTTTGCCTTTAGAAAATTTGAAAGTTTGCCTTTGATAATAACATCTGCCGGTATTGAAAATAATTTGAAAATTGCCGGCATAGCAGGAATTATAGACCCACCAAGGGAAGAAGCAAAACAAGCTGTATACGAATGCAAAACTGCGGGAATAAAACCGGTAATGATTTCAGGTGACCATCCCATAACTGCCGCAACCATCGCTAAAAGACTTGGTATTATTGAATCAAAAGACGACAGGATTATTACCGGTGCGGAAATGAATGCCATGAGCGAAAAAGAATTGCTGGAAGTGGTAGATCATATAAAAGTGTATGCCAGAGTTTCGCCTGAACAAAAACTCCACATCGTGAAAGCCCTGCAAAAAAAAGGAGAGTATGTTGCGATGACCGGGGATGGTGTTAATGATGCGCCGGCTTTAAAACATGCAGATATTGGCGTTGCGATGGGCATTACCGGAACTGATGTTTCAAAAGAAGCAGCAAACATGATCCTGTTAGATGACAACTTTGCCACTATTGTAAAAGCGGTTAAAGAAGGCAGGAGAATTTTTGATAATATCAGGAAATTTATCCGTTACATTCTTGCGGGCAATACTGCTGAAATATTGACGATATTCCTGGCACCTTTTTTCGGTTTGCCTATACCGTTATTACCTATTCATATACTATGGATAAACCTCGTTACCGATGGCTTGCCCGGCCTGGCACTGGCAACAGAACCGGCAGAAAAAGATATTATGAAAAGGCCACCAAGATCCTCAGGTGAGAATATTTTTGCAAAAGGATTAGGCGTACATATTATTTGGGTGGGCTCACTATTAGCAACAGTAACAATTGCTACTCAGGCTTATTCGATTTACATTAAAGATGCTCATTGGCAAACAATGGTATTTACCGTTTTGTGTTTGGGGCAACTCACCTATTCCCTGGCTGTCCGCTCGGAGACAGAATCTTTTTTTCAACAAGGCCTGTTTTCTAACAAGCGTTTATTCTTCACCGTTGTTTTTAGTTTCATAGTACAACTTGGAATTATTTATTTACCTTTTTTTAATAAAATATTCAGGACGGCTCCGCTGAGTATCGGCGAGCTTCTATTTTGTGTCGCTATGGCATTCGTAATATTTTTTACAGTTGAAATGGAAAAATGGATACGCAGAATGAGAAAAAATAAATTGGCAAGACTGCACTACGATATTGATTAAAAAGTAATCTCAATTGCAGGTGACATCTCAATAAACTATTTGATATGATGGGCTGCCGAAAAACATGACTAAGGTCAAGCGTTATCATAATCTTAATCAGGGAAAAAAGCTGGCAAACTTTATAAATTTGGCTAAAGCCAGGAATCATGAAAACAATATTAATAGCCACCGACTTTTCACCGGCATCACACAATGCTTCTGTTTATGGCGTGGAGTTTGCCAAGGCGATTAACGCTAAAATTATTTTGTTTAATGCGTTCACAGTTCCCAATCCACCGCCTTCCATTACCGTTAGCGTATCCCGTTACGACATAATGATGCAAACCGATAAAATCTTATTAGAAGAAGCAAATTTGCTCGACCCCGGTCGCACTTTAATTGAAATTGTTTGCGATGAAGGACCGACGACTGATGCCATCGTTAATCTTGCCAATGAAAAAAAGGTTGATTTTATTATTGTGGGAATGAAAGGTGCCGGCAAAAGTTTAAAGAAGATATTTGGCAGCACCGCTACGGCCCTGGCAAAAAACACAAGCATCCCGTTGATAGTTGTTCCTGAAAAAGCAAAATTCAAAAAGCTGGACATTATGGTGTTTGCTAATGATGCCGCAGTTCTTGATAGAGGCATTCCCAAATTTATTACGGAAATTACACAAGCATTTAAAGCAAAACTTTATGTTGTAAGGATCCTCAAGAATAAAAAGGTATTTAAAATTAATACACCACATCTGCTGCAACAAACGAATGGGGTCACAACATTTGAATACTCAGTGGATGCCGATATTAGCTATGCCCTAAATACATTTATCGAAATGAATAAAGCAGATATGCTGGTGATGATTCCCCACAAACATTTGTGGTTGAAACGCCTGTTTACCAAGAGCGAAACAAAAGATATGATCTTTCACACGCATGTGCCTCTATTAATTCTGTCTAAAAATATCCTGGCAAATAGCTATTCAAGGGATAGTAAAAACAAACAGCAAAAAATAACTGCCTAAATAATGTTAATGCGGTAAGTAATTTGGTATTGTCATATAAGTGCAAGAGGCCATAAAATATCAAACGAATACACATAGATAAACAAGGTATTGAATTGAATTTGGATGTACATGATGGGTTTCGCACCACTTCATAAAGATGCTATTTTATCTGTTCGTTTTTTATTTCAGGTTCCTCCGTTGATCATCTTACTATGTCAGATCAGACATCCCTTGCAAAGCAAATCTCTTCCAAAAGCCAGCCCAAACGCGTCAAGCTATTTACTGATGAATCTCACTCTTTGGTATGACTTCAGTCCTGTGTTTAGCCCTCGCAAAAAAATACTTTTGTATTGTAACTAATATCTATAACATTTAAAAAAAAGATCATGGAAACAAAAGCATTAACCAGGTTAAACGAATCAATGCCGTCCGTTTTTGATGATTTCTTTAAACCATGGACCGATTTGTTTGATAATGGTGGCTGGAATATTCGGCCGATGAATATTCCCGCAGTAAATATTACAGAACACCCTGATGAATTTCGCTTGTCACTTGCCGCACCCGGTATGAAAAAAGAGGATTTTAAAATTGACGTTGATGGAAACATTTTAACGATCAGCAGCGAAAAAGAAGAAAATAAAGAAGATAAGAATAAAAAGTTTACGCGTAAAGAGTATAGCTATTCTTCTTTTAGCCGTAGTTTTTCTTTACCTGAAGAAATTAAACAAGAAAAAATTAATGCTAAGTATGAAGATGGGGTGTTAAAGATTTCGCTGCCTCGTAAAGAGGAATCTAAAAAGCCGGTGGCAAAAAAAATTGCAGTGAATTAATTGCGCCAGCTACTGCTCTGCCTTGGTTAATGACAGAGCAGTTTTTTATATGCTGAATTAATTTTAGCACCTTGAAAAATAAGAATATCCGAATTTCTTGTGACCGTAATAACAAGATTTAGAATATCTGATGAATTAATTGTTAAATGTTTCCATTATTAAAATTTTAGTTGTGGATTTTTAAGGGTATAAATTTTATGAATAACAACAGGAAACATAATGAAACAAACTATAAACGATAACGTATTAGGCAGAAACAGAATGAACGAGATACCTAAAATTAATCAACTGCAGGTTGAAGTTAACACATGGAAAAGGCTTTTAAACTTTTTCAGCGATGAAAACGTCTGCTTAAAAAACCGGCTTTCAGAAATACTTAAGAATGGGTTTGACAGAAAGCTATTAGAAGAATTCGAAAATTTTCAAAACAAATTTATTAAGCAGGATGAAACGATAACTTTTCTCAGGAACGATATTGCCGAACTTGACAAATTATTGTTGAACGAAAAATTGGGTATGAGTGTAAATGAAAATGCCATTAATAGAAAGCTTGAACATCTTCGCAAAAACATAGTCAATTCCGAAGGAAGATTTTTTCAACTACAACTTAATTTCAATACCTATGTTTTGGAAAATATGTAACCAGCCAGGAAAATAATTTACTGCTAATTGATGAGGTTCTCGAGCTTTTTGTAATTAATGATTTTAATATTTCCACCCGAAATTTCAATTAATTTTTCATTGCGAAAATCACTTAACGTTCTTATCACCGATTCCGTAGCAGTACCTGCAATGCTGGCCAGGTTTTCACGGCTGATGTCAATTGTAAAAACACCGACTTCCTGTGAATTATATTTCTTTTGGAGCATGATTAAAGCTTCGGCTACTTTTTTACGTAATGAGTTATAGGCAAGTCCCAGCAGGTGATCTTCTTTCTCCGTAATATTTTTCGCTAATAATTGTATAAATTTTTTAGCTACTTCCGGGCTTTTATTCAATAGCTCTTCAAATTCTTCTTTGGGAACAATCGCCAACTCGGTTTCTTCCAACGCTTCTGCAGTATCCTTGTAAACGGTTTCCTCCAAAAGAGCGATGTAGCCCAGGAAATCACCGGCACTAAATAATTCTGTTACAAGTTCCTTTCCATCATCATGAATTTTAAACGATTTTACTTTTCCTTTAACTACATAATAAAGCCGGTTTGGGTAATTTCCCTGAGAATAGATTATTTGTTTTTTTCTATAGGTATTGATGTTGCGGCCTTCAACAAGATTTTGTAAGCTATCCTTTCCAAAAGAAGTTTCCATGAGACTTTGCAAACCTTCCAATCCCGGTGCTATTTCATTTTTCAGCAAGTCAAGCTTTTTTAACCGGCTCTCAACAGCGTTCAATAGCTCAATTCCTTCAAAAGGCTTGGTAATATAATCGTCGGCGCCTAGTTCCATTCCTTTGCGAAAATCTGACCGTTCTGTTTTTGCTGTCAAAAAAATAAACGGCGTATTTTTTATAGCCTCATTTTTATGAACCGCATGAAGAACCCCATACCCATCGAGCCCGGGCATCATAATATCGCATATAATAAGATCCGGCGTATGCTCAATTGCTTTTTCAACGCCTATTTTTCCGTTCTCTGCCACAATTACTTTGTAATTGGAAAGCTCAAGAATCTCCGCGGTGTTTTCGCGGATATCGTCATTATCTTCTATAAGTAGAATCTTTCGCATATTATTTGAATCTCATATTATTTCTTTAAAATTAAGGTAATTATAAACTCGGTGCCTTTTCCGAGCTCACTTTGATAAGTGAGACTGCCGTTCATAAGCTCTGCGTATTTTGAAACGATATGTAACCCAAGGCCCGTACCTTGTATATTTCCTGCGTTAGCTCCACGAAAAAATCGTTCCGCTAAATGTTGCTGATCTACTTTTGAAATTCCAATTCCGTGGTCTTTTACTGACAATTTAAACTCCTTTTCATTTACGGAAGTTTTCATTTCAATGCAGGTATTTTCCGACGAAAATTTGCTTGCATTTGAAACGAGGTTCATTACAATATGTTTCAATAATGATGGGTCTAATACTACCTCCGGATTCCCTTCGTGTACATAAGAAATCTCCTGCTTCTTTTTCAGGTTATCTTTTATTTCTTCCACGATTAATGCAATGAAATTTTCAATATTAAATTCTGATAGCTTCACTTGTATCTTACCTTCCTCAATTTTTCCGACACTTAGAAAATCATTCAAAATATCAGTAAGCATGTTTACCGATGAAATTATTCTATGCAAATGTCTTTCTCTCTTGGGTTGTTCATCCGTGCTTGAATATTTTTCAATTAAATAGGCCGAGGAAAGAACTGTACTTAATGGCGTGCGGAATTCGTGGGAAGCCATTGATACAAAATTTGACTTCAGTTCACTCAATTCATTTGCTTTCTCGAGAGCTGTTTTCAAATCTTCTTCAGCTTTCTTTCTTTGAGAAATATCGATTGCAATAACCATAAACCCGGTGATCGAGCCGCTACTATCCAGTATAGTCGTAAGCGTTAGTGATATAGGAAATGACGTTCCATCTTTTCTTAC